>JAHXHT010000197.1 GCA_025656435.1 Candidatus Thiodiazotropha sp. (ex Gloverina cf. vestifex)
AAATGCACTGTTTTTCTTCGCTCATGGCAGTTTTGAAGCAAGCGAGAGGAAACGTTCGCTGACAAACGATTCGTTCAGAGCTTCCTTAGTTGCATCCCAGACCTCACCGCTGCCTTCCTTGGTAGCTTCCCAGGCTTCATGGCTTCCTTCAGAGACACCATCCCATGCCTCCTTCGAGCCTGATTTCACCCCATCCCAAGCCTTTCCCACGGCAGACCCGAAACTGCTACCGGAATTATCACTATTTACTGAAGTCGCAAATACACTCAAGGCTATCAATAGGATGAGAAGCCAATTTTTTTTCATCACACTCTCCACAATCATTCACTCAATCGACCCAGAGGCGCGCATTGCGGAACAACCTCAACCAGGGCGCATCCTCCTCCCACTCATCAGGGTGCCAAGAGTGCTGTACCGCACGGGTCACCCGCTCGGGGTGGGGCATCATGATCGTTACTCTACCATCAGCATTTGTTAGCCCGGTGATACCCTCCGGGGAGCCATTGGGATTTGCCGGATAGCGGCTGGCAACTTCCCCGCTGTTTTCCAGATAACGCAACGTTGTCAGCTGTCGGGCTGTGACAAGGTGGGTGTCGTCACGAAACTCTGCCCTGCCCTCACCATGGGCCACAACGATAGGCAGTTTCGAGCCAGCCATCCCCTGCAGCAGGATCGAGGGGGTATCAGCAACTTCCACAGTCGCTAACCGGGCCTCGAACTGCTCGGATCGATTACGTACGAAATGGGGCCAATGATCAGCACCCGGAATTAATTCATGTAGATTTGAGAGCATCTGACAGCCGTTACAGACCCCCAGTGCAAAGATGTCCTGGCGATTGAAGAAACGTTCGAAAACTTCCCTGGCCTGGGGATTAAAAAGTACCGACTTCGCCCACCCTTCTCCAGCACCGAGCACATCACCGTAGGAGAAACCGCCGCAAGCAACCAGGCCTTTGAAATCCACCAGATCGACCCGACCCTCAATAATATCCGACATGTGAACATCAATCGGCTCGAAACCCGCCCGATGAAAGGCGGCAGCCATCTCGAGTTGTCCGTTAACACCTTGCTCACGCAAAATTGCCATGGGTGGCCTTACACCACCGGCAATCATCGGGGCCGCTACATCTTCATTGTGATCAAAACTCAGTGAGATCTGAAGACCAGGGTTCTCCTCCGCAATACGCTCATATTCTTCATTCGCACAAGCTGGATTGTCACGCAGTGCCTGCATCTGCCGGGTGGTGTCCGACCAAGCCTGCTGGAACTCTACCCGAGTGCCGTTCAGAATAGACTTGCCCGCTCTGCAAAACACAATCTGGTCATCACTGTTGAGGGAGCCAATCACATGACTGTTACGCCCTAGCCCTGCATCGTGCAGCAACTTCAGCACATCATCAGTATCTGCATGTAGTGTTTGTACGACAACACCCAGTTCTTCGTTGAAAAGCACTTCCAGATCATCCTCACCGAGGTCGTCAATATCCACAGTGGCGCCACAGCGGCCAGCAAACGCCATCTCACATAACAGTGTGAAAAGTCCCCCATCAGAGCGGTCGTGATAAGCCAGTAGCAAGCCACTTCGGTTGAGCTCCTGAATCAAATCAAAGAACCGCTTGAGGCTGTCTGGGTCGTTCAAGTCTGCACCGTAGTGTCCCATTTGACCGTAGACCTGAGCCAATGCGGAACCACCAAGGCGATTCATCCCCTTACCCAAATCGATCAGTATCAGGTCGGCATCACCTTTATCTTTCCGTAATTGGGGAGTCAGCGTATTCCTCACATCACTCACTGGTGCAAAGGCAGAGATAATCAGCGACAGGGGTGCCGTCATCTCTCTCTTTTCGCCGGCCTGTTGCCAGACTGTCTTCATGGACATGGAGTCCTTGCCCACAGGAATCGAGATACCGAGCTCAGGACAGAGCTCCATACCCACTGCCTTGACAGTCTCATATAGCTTGGCGTCTTCACCGGCATGCCCGGCAGCCGCCATCCAGTTGGCCGAGAGTTTGATATCACTGATTTTTTCTATCTGTGCAGCAGCGATGTTGGTAATCGCTTCTCCGATAGCCATACGCCCCGAAGCAGGCGCATCGATCAGGGCCAGTGGCGTTCTCTCACCCACCGCCATGGCTTCACCGGTGTAGCCCATCAGTCCGGAAGAGGTCACAGCCAGATCCGCTACCGGCACCTGCCAGGGTCCGACCATCTGATCCCGGGTCACCATGCCGGTGATTGAGCGGTCTCCAATGGTGATCAGGAAGGTCTTATCTGCCACTGTTGGTAGATGCAGGACTCTTAGCGCCGCGGCTTTCAGATCAACACCACTAAAATCCAGGTCGGGTTTTTTGTAGGTTCTATGACGCACATCCCGCAACATGCGAGGGGGCTTGCCAAACAGCAGGTCCATTGGGATATCGATGGGATTGTTGTCGAAATGGCCGTCTCCCAGCACCAGATGCGTCTCATCGGTAGCCTCGCCTACAACCGCATAGGGACATCGCTCGCGTTCGCAGATGGCCTTAAATTCATCCAGTTTTTCCGCATCCACCGCCATCACGTAGCGTTCCTGGGATTCGTTACACCAAATCTCCATGGGCGACATGCCTGGATCATCATTGGGCACTGCTCGTAGCTCGAAGCGCCCGCCCAGAGCCGCATCATGCACCAGCTCCGGTAGCGCATTGGAAAGCCCGCCAGCACCCACATCATGAATAAACAGAATCGGGTTCTCATCACCAAATGACCAGCAGACATCGATCACCTCCTGGCAACGCCGCTCCATCTCGGGATTGGAACGTTGCACCGAGGCGAAATCGAGATCTTCCGCTGACGTGCCGCTGGCCATACTCGAAGCAGCACCACCACCCAATCCGATCAACATGGCGGGCCCACCCAATACAACGAGAGGCGAACCCTCAGGAAAGCTGGTCTTTTCGATATGCTCGGCCCGGATATTCCCCAGGCCACCGGCCAGCATGATCGGTTTGTGATAGCCGCGAAGCTCCTGACCGCCTGGCCCCGGCACCATAGCCTCAAAGGTGCGGAAATACCCACACAGATTGGGACGTCCAAACTCGTTGTTGAACGAAGCTGCACCAATGGGGCCTTCCAACATGATATCCAGGGCCGACACAATACGATCGGGCTTACCGAATTCGATTTCCCAAGGCTGCTCTCCCTCGGGCAGCTTGAGGTTGGAGACGGAGAAACCACACAGGCCCGCCTTGGGTTTGGAACCCTTGCCAGTGGCACCTTCATCACGGATTTCACCACCTGAGCCGGTAGCCGCGCCGGGATCAGGGGAGATGGCAGTGGGATGATTGTGAGTCTCCACCTTCATCAGAATGTGCACATCCTCCCGGTCAAAGCCGTACACCTGTGACTGTGGGTCCAGGACAAGACGCTCTGCCCTATGACCGCTGATCACTGCCGCATTGTCTTTATAAGCAGACAGCACGTCATCCGGGGAGCAATCGGTAGTATTGCGAATCATCTTGAACAGCGAGTGTGACTGGACTTCACCGTCTATGATCCAGTCAGCATTAAAGATCTTATGCCGGCAGTGCTCCGAATTGGCCTGGGCAAACATCATCAACTCAACATCTGTTGGATTGCGCTGTAATGCCTGGAAACTGTCAACCAGATAGTCGATCTCGTCATCGGATAGCGCCAATCCCAACTCCAGATTGGCCGTGGTAAGCGCCGGCTTTCCACCACCGAGCACATCCACTTGCAGATAGGGTTTTGGCTCGGCCCGATTGAACAGACAGGTTGCATCTTCCAGGTCGTTCAGCACCACTTCAGTCATACGATCGTGGAGCAGACAGGCCGCCATATTAAACTGCTCATCGCTTAACGCTTGCCCGTTCACCTTAAGCGAATAGGCAATACCCCGCTCCAATCTTAGGATCTGGGTCAGCCCACAATGATGGGCAATGTCGGTGGCCTTGCTCGACCAGGGGGAGAGCGTACCTGGCCGTGGCACCGCCAGTAACAGCGTGCCCTCCGGCTGATGCAACAGCATCGCCGGACCATAACGCAGTAACCGGTTCAGAATCGACATCTCCTGATCGTCCAAAGGCTGATCGATGTCGGCAAAATGGACATAGTCGGCAGCAAGTTCAACCGGAGCGTTGAGATTATCGCCAAGGCGACGGGTGAGTTTCTGTAGACGAAAATCGGAGAGTGCGAGTGCACCACGGAGAATCAGCATCGTTCGGCCTTATGTCCTACGGATAGAAAAGGCTAATGATACTCGAAAACTGTCTGGGAGTTGATGGTCTGGTCAGGGATGGATTCTAAAAGTAAGTAGAAGCTGAAGGTGTGCTTCGAGAGGAAAAGGAGGTGACTGGATGCACCGGAGACAAACCAGCCACCTCAAAACGGCGTTAGCCGTGTCTCTCCTCTCTCATCATCTCTGCTTTTTCTGTGGACGGTAATCCCCCATTAATAATGGGACTCAAAAGTAGTCACTGTTAAGCTGTCTGAGCCAGCTTCTGTATCGGGGTGATTCCACCTAATGCCATGTTT
>JAHXHT010000198.1 GCA_025656435.1 Candidatus Thiodiazotropha sp. (ex Gloverina cf. vestifex)
CATTAGGTGGAATCACCCCGATACAGAAGCTGGCTCAGACAGCTTAACAGTGACTACTTTTGAGTCCCATTATTAATGGGGGGATTACCCCTGACAGCCAATTCAGCCCAATCAAACAGAGAAAAATTTAGGAATCAGCGCACGGACACAGGTAATTTGAGTGCCTGAGCCCTTCAGTTGTCAGTCGATGGACTCAGGTTATGGGAGAAGTTGTGATAGATAATTGCTCAAGATATTTATTAGGAAACGGACATCTCAACGCATCAGCAGCACATTAATGCTATTCCGGGTATTGCAGGCTTAGTTGAAAAAAGCACCGGCTCTCTTCAGCCGATTAGAGAATAGAAATTAAATACCCTTAACCCAGGACTCGGAAGCACTGTCGACCATGCCCTCATCGTCGCCAGATATAGAGCTCGGTAGAGGCGGGATCACAGCGATTACAACGACTTCCGCAAGCGGCTTCGACTTTGCTCTGTTCGACTTTTCCCTTACGCACCCACTGCTGGAGCATGCCTCTCACAGCATCGGGATCTGCGTCTATGTGTAGAGCGATCTCCGTCAAAGTGGCCTGGCCGCGTTCCCTGAGATAAGTTCTGATGTCAGTGAGCATCATTTTACAACCTCAGGCATCAGCTGTTGACTGCGCAACGACCAGTATCTCAAGCCACCGATGATGGCCGTCAGCAATCCCAGCAATCCAACTATCCATACCAGCGCAGATTGCGGATGTTGTGAGTAGGTTGCCATCTGATAGAAAAGACTGGCACTGATAAATGCAATACCTGTCGACCAGCCCACCACAAAGGCAGCCCAACGTGAACCCGCCTCTCTGCGAATTGCGCCAATAGTCGCGACACATGGAGAGTAGAGGAGAATAAACAGAAGATAGGCAAAGGCGCCGGCCTGACCATCGAAACGAGCCGCCATGGCGCCGAAGACGTCGATGTTCACTGCCTGCTCCTCGGCTGCGGTTTCAATGCTGGAGATATCTCCCACATCGAGCGCCAGTGGATCGGTGATCAAATCCTTCACGCCCAACAGATTTTCCGGCACCGTCGCAACCGAATCGGCTATAGATTGCCAAAAATCAAACGGTGCCTCTTCGACAGGTGCCGTGGACGCATCCCGTGCCAGATTGGAATAGAGGGCATCTAGCGTGCCGACCACCGTCTCTTTCGCCAGTATTCCTGTGAACACACCCACGGTAGCCGGCCAGTTATCCTGATGTATGCCCAAGGGAGAGAGTAGCGGCGTGATCGCCTTGCTCACCGCACTCAGCACCGAGTGTTCAGTATCTTCATTACCAAAACTGCCGTCCGTACCAATGGAGTTGAGGGTGTTGATGATCAACACCATGATCACGATCACCCGGCCCGCCTCTTTAATGAAGAGCTTGACCCGGTCCCAGGTACGCAAAGTGACGCCCTTGGCAGTTGGCATATGATAGTGGGGCAGCTCCATCATGAAACCGGCGCTCTCACCGGATAACAGGGTTTTTTTCATCACCAGCCCTGTGAGTATCGCCACCAGAATACCGATCAGATAGAGTCCGAAAACCAGGTTCTGTCCGTTGGCTGGGAAAAAAGCCGCTGCAAACAAAACATAGACTGGCAGGCGGGCGCCGCAGGACATGAAGGGATTCATCAAGATCGTCAATTTACGTTCCCGCTCACTCTCCAGGGTACGGGTCGCCATCACTGCCGGCACATTGCATCCAAAACCCACAATCATCGGCACGAAGGCCTTACCCGGCAGGCCGATGGAGCGCATGAACCGGTCCATCACGAAAGCTGCTCGAGCCATGTAGCCGCTGTCTTCAACCACCGAGAGAAACAGATAGAGCGCGGTAATAATGGGGATAAAAGTGGCCACCACCTGCACACCGCCACCCGCACCGTCGGCCAACAGAACGATCAACCAATCGGGCAGTCCTATACCCCGCATCAACTCGCCGAAACCATCTACAAAGATGGCCCCGGCCACACCGTCGAAAAAGTCGATAAAGGCGCCACCGATGTTGATGGCAAACATGAACATCAGATACATCACACCAAGAAATACAGGAATCCCGAAAAACCGGTTCAGTACGACACTGTCGATACGATCACTGAAGGTTTTATCAATCCGCCCCCGGCTACGGGTCACATTTTGTGAGATCGCGTGTGCATGGCCATATCGGGTATCGGCAATATGGATATCGATCTCCTCATCCACACGATCCTCAATGGCGTTCTGCCAATGGGCAACCTGTGTCTTCAGCGGCTCGTCTGCATGACTAAGTGCGAAACCGTCACTCTCCAACATCTTGAGCAGTAACCATCGCCGCTTGGCATGAGTATGGCTCTCTCTCTCGGGCAGGCCCGGTTCCATCGCCGTGATCGCCTGCTCCACCAACTCGTCCTGCGCTAACGCAAAGCCGCCGGTAGTGTTACCCGCAGCCAGATCCTGGATGGCGCTCTTGAGCTTGGTGATACCTTCACCACTGACTGCGACAATGGGGATCACAAGACAACCCAGATCCCGGCTGAGCCGCTCGATATCGATATCCAGCCCCTGCTTGCGCGCCACATCCATCATATTGAGCGCAATCACCAGCGGCACGCCCATCTCCAGCATCTGCACCGTAAAGTAGAGATTGCGCTCGAGGTTGGAGGCGTCGACGATATTGACGATCAGGTCCGCATCCCCGGAAAGCAGATAATCGCGGGTCACCTGCTCATCCAGAGAAGTTGCATCGAGTGAGTAGATGCCTGGCAAATCCACTACATTGACTTCATCACGATCGATGGCGAATCGTCCCTCTTTACGATCCACCGTAACACCGGGCCAGTTACCCGTGCGCTGGCGGATGCCCGTCAGCATGTTAAACAGTGCCGTCTTGCCACAATTGGGATTGCCGGCCAGCGCAATGGTCAGTCTGCGCTCCCGCGTTGGATCGATTTGAGAAGGTTCGTCGTGACAGGCCATTCGGGTCTCTAATTCTCGCTCTCAGACAAAGGCACCACCAGCAGCTTTTCCGCCACGCCGGCACCAAGCGCCACTCTGGTCCCCGCATTGGCAACGACTACACCGCCGCCACGGCGCTGAGTCAGCTCGATCTCAGAGCCAACCCGAAGACCCAGGCTAAGCAGCCGATGGACCAAATGACGACCACCGAGTATCCGCTTGATACAAACGTGGCTGCCCACGGGCAGTTTGGCCAGGGTAGTCGGTGGATCTGCCGGATTGCTATTGAGGTCCATCACCCGATGTACCCTTGAAGTTAGTGATAATGATTCTCATCAAACCAACAAAATGTGTCATTTGCAAGAGAGCTGCAGTATATAGCAATTTACTTATATTTGATGGGTCCGGCTACTTGTGAGACGTCCTTGTCGGCTTTTGCAGCAGATCAACCCGATGCGGTTTGAGAAACTCAGCCCCCTTAGGCCCCATATGGGAGTGAAAAACCTGCCTGATCTTGTCATAGCGATCTTCATCAATTGAGAGCGCTGTGTGCGTGATCTTGATAAAGCGATTCTCAAACTGCTCCCAATTCTCATAACAGCCCGGCGTATTGAAGAAGTATTCACCCAGTAGGCTCAGGGCCCCGCTATCCACCACGCCCTGGATCGCATGAAAGGCCTGCTCCCGTACCAGCTTCTCGTCGTGTATCAGCCGCATCAGGTGATTGAATTCACCGCTGTATACAGGCTCTAAAAAGTAGGCCAGACCACCTGGCCTGAGAACACGCACGATTTCCTGCATTGCAGCGGGCATCAACGTCTCAGGTACATGATGCAGAGATTTGAGCATCCACACCACGTCGATACTTTCATCGGGCTCTTGAATCGCCTCTGCGCCACCTAGGTGGAAAGTCAGGTTTTCCGGGCACGGTTGAGAAAGATTCTTCTCATGCTGCTTCTCATCCACTTCGGTGGCGATAAACTGACTCTGTGGAAACCGCTCCGCAAACTGGCGAGTGATCCTGGCTGCCCCACACCCCAGCTCAAGAGCTCGTGCCTGTTCGAGCGGTAAAAACCGCTCCATCATCACCCGCTCGGTGGCTATCTCGTAAGTATCCGGCCGATGAATCATCATCTGTTGTGCTGACAATGTCCTGCTGCTCCGTTATGTTATTCACTCGACAACCTCCATTCTACCCAACAGGCGCCGGATTTGTTCGATAGCATCATCAATTGGTTTGACCGGCTGCGCTTTCAGCTCTCCCGTTCCGATGCCCTGCCGCTACTCTCCGTGCTGGACTTGTTGACCGGCTTTCTGGCAGGGGGTGTGATTGTACTCTTCCGCCTCTTCGTGGAAGGTTTTCAGATGGGTATGCTGCCGGGCCAACTGCCGGAGAACTACGAGGGACTACCGCCACTGCTGCGTTTAGTACTACCCATTGCCGGCGGCCTGCTACTGGGTCTGGTATTTACACGTCTCGCGAAAGGCGATCAAGCGTGTCGCTACCTCGTGAAAGATTTTGGGACATCCGAGTCCCCAAAATCGACTCGCCAACGCGACAGCCGTTATGCCCCGAC
>JAHXHT010000199.1 GCA_025656435.1 Candidatus Thiodiazotropha sp. (ex Gloverina cf. vestifex)
TAACAGTCACAATTACGGCCATACAACCGCGCCTACGCCTATCGGGGACTAATCGCCTCGGCTTTCAGCCTTCCATGGCGATCAGCGGTCGTAGCCAGCCTCATTAGCAGTGAGCTCTTCGGCAAGTCCTCCATGTTTCACACATTACTGCAGTCCACAGGACTCAACTATCACACCGATCCGGTAATGCAGTCTCTGCGACGTATAGGCGCAGCCCGTTTCATGAACCGAAACTTTGCCCAGGTCAGCCCAAACATCAAGCGGGAAACGGTACAGATGCTCCTGGTAGACACGCCAGAATGGATTGTCATCTCGAACACCGACACCACTCTGACGCTAATGCCCGGCGTTGACCTGGTACGAGCCCTGAACGAACAGCAGGATGATGAGATCGACCTGCAGGAGATACCGGCGACAAGATATGAATTGGCACCTCTGAGGATGCAGGCAACATTACAGGAAGCACTCGAAAAACTTGAGAAAAGCAGTGCGGAGGCACTCTATATCGAGTGGTTCGATCAACAACACTACTGGCGCATTCAGGGTATCCTCACACGTTCCCAGATCGAGTCGGCCTACCGTTTTTGAGCCAGATCATCCCCACAGCAAAAAGCCCGGCGAAAAGCGCCTGAATGCTTTAAGATGAATGGTTTAAACGACACCGTCGCTTCAGCACTGTGGGAGGCAAAATGAACGACCAGAACAGCAACCCAGAAACTATCCTGATTGATGAACAGCCGGTACGGCTCGACGAACTGCTCAGTGATTATCAGAACCTGAAAGAGCAGACAAAAAAAGAAAAAAAGACCCAGAAAAAGGCTTCCCGCAAGTTCGCGCAAGAGGAAGAGCTGAAGCCCTACCAGGCCGAGTTGATCAAGATGCAGCAACATCTTGAAAAAACCAGACAGCGCATGATCATCCTTTTCGAAGGCCGTGACGCTGCGGGCAAGGGCGGCACCATCCGCCGGGTCACCCGCTATATGAACGAGAAACACTATCGGGTGGTTGCCTTGGGCAAACCGACAGATGAGCAGAAAACCCAATGGTTTTTCCAGAAATATGTTGCCCAGTGCCCTCGCGGTGGCGAAGTGGTCCTGTTCGACCGCAGTTGGTACAACCGTGCTGTGGTGGAACCGATCTTCGGTTTCTGCTCACCGGAAGAGTATGAAAACTTCATGATCGGTTGCCCCGGTTTTGAAAAGGACCTGGTGCGCCAAGGCACCATCCTGATAAAACTCTACTTCTCGGTGACCAAAGAGGAGCAGGCGAGGCGTTTCGAACGGCGCAAATCGGATCCCCTGCGTCAGTGGAAACTGTCTGAGATCGACGTCCAGGCACAGGACCGCTGGGACGAGTTCACTCAGCAGAAATACGACATGCTGAAACGTACCAATACCACCCATGCACCCTGGACCATTATCCGTTCCAACGATAAACACCGGGCACGTCTCAATGCGATGAAGGTGATCCTCAATTCGGTGCCCTATGAGCGGTTCGACGCTGAACTCGACTTTGTACCCGAGCCGGATGTGGTTATCTCCGGCTCCCGCGAACTGGAACTGATGGAGGCTCAGCGCCTGCAAAGGGGCAAGTTCGTCAGTTAAACGCCTCTGCCTTATCGCCGCTCACCTGGATGGGCGGCGATATATTAGTGTAATGGGGAACCTGGAGTACAACCGGTGGCCGAAGAGGTTATATCGATCAACCGGCAAAAGACCTTCATGACCCTCTCTCTGACTCTGCTCGGCCTGCTTTGGATAGTCTATTTCGGCTTCCATTCCCTCTTTGCATCTCTCTGGTTCAAAAACCGTGTTGCCGCCAGCCTGCCTAAGCTGATGCCCTGGTACAGGCTGATTTTCAACACCCTGGCCACAATCCTGCTGTTACCTCCCGTGGTCTACATATGGTGGCTGAACTCAACACCGTTTTGGCAATTCGAAGGGATCTGGAACTGGCTGAGATATACACTGATGTTGCTGGCGATGGCTGGGTTCGTCTGGTCCCTGCGATATTATGACGGACGGGAGTTCATCGGGCTGAAACAAATTGCAGAGGGCCAGCACGACATCAAAGATCAGGAACATCTGCAGATCTCACCCCTACACCGTTTCGTGCGCCACCCTTGGTACAGTCTTGGATTGTTATTGGTGTGGATTCAGGAGATGGATCCGGCAAGACTCGTCAGCGCCCTGCTCATCACGGGTTATCTATTCATCGGATCACGCTTGGAAGAAAAGAAACTCAAGGTCTATCATGGAGAAACCTATCTACGATACAGCGCACGCGTTCCTGGCTTGATTCCAATCCCGGGACGTTTTCTGACGAAAGATGAGGCTAATGGGACTGTTAACACTAATCCAATACGCCCTGTTGAGCCTGAAAAAGCGCCAATCAAGGCGCACCCCAAGGGCACTTCCTGCGGGGCGCGAGGAGAGAAGTTTGGTTGTTCCTAATGAGCGACGAGCAACGCCGAGTGGCGCTTTTTCAGGCTCAACCCGAAGGGCTGGGGCTGTTTTTGCACCCAGCGGCGTTATCATTCGCTCATGTAGCCGAGCTACACCACGCTCATTCTGCCTTGCTGGGCACAAAAGCAGCCCCAGCAGGGCGTATTGGATTAGTGTTAACAGGCCCTAGCCGATAGATAGATGTCAGCCGGTCCTGTCACCTTCGACAGGACCAGCGTCGGAGATCTACTGATTGGGATTCCAGAAATTCTGCGGACCGTAAGGTGCAGGCCCATAGCCATACCCTGGCCCCATCATGCCCGGTCCACGCATCATAGGGCGGTTGCCCTCGTCCTGCATCATGCCCATGTGACGCTGGTGCATGGCGTGACAGGCAACACGCTCTTCTTCACTCATGCCATCAATGGCAGCCTGATGTTTTTTCATCATCTCCTGGCGCTGCTTCCAGGGTGGCGTTTCCGGCATATCGATGCCCCTTTCCTTGGCCCGCTCACGCATCTCCTGATAATGAGCCAAGCGAGTGGCCTCCCGCTCCTCAGGTGTCATCGACATCATTTTTTCATGCATCCGCTGACGCTCTTCCATGCTGGGGCGCTGCATCTGCATCCCAGCCGGCCTACTCCAGGGCGGACTGTCGGGCAGCATCACACCCAGTTTCTCGGCGCGCTGCTTAAGGTCCTGGTAGTGCTCATTACGGGCCTGCCAACGCGCTTCCTTCTCTTCTGTGATAGCTGCCGGAGCATCTGATGCCGGCACCGCTTCCATGGCTGTCGATGGGGACGCTGTAGCCTCCCCGGCTGCCACCGACTCAGCCGCCTCATCTGTCGATTCCTCTGCCAACAAAGGCAGGCTGAAGGTAAAAAGTGAAGCAAGTGCTATGACCATCGTTTTTTTCTTGTACATCTCTCTCTCCTCGGATGATTTATCTTTATTGTGTTGCGTTGTTATCATTCTGTTTCTTAAAGTTATTTAATTCTCAGGCTATAAGGAAAAATGTAAGGCGGTGTCTTTGCGGGAAGAAATTCACCTGCTTTAACTCCAAGGCCCCAGCTTCTACTCAGCGGCCTTATTCTTCGTCTTGAGTGTAGCCACTTTTTTCGCCAACTCGGCCAGCAGGCCATCCATACCCTTCTGTTTTACCAGATTCCTGAAAGAAGTCCGATAGTTACTTACCAGACTCACTCCGTCGACAGTGACATCGTACGCATACCAGTCATCCTTGCGCTGTCTCAGCTTATAACTGACCGGTACTTCCTTGTTGGAGGAGATGATATACGTCTGGACTTCAGCCAGCTTCCCTTTCTGTCGTTCACGTCCCATGCGGATCGATTGATTATGGTAGCTGTCCATAGCGGAATAGTATGTCTGCTCAAGCAGTTCCCGAAACAGGGTAATGAACTGCTCACGCTGAGGCTTGGAGGCCTTGCGCCAACTGGTGGCGAGAATAACCTGAGACATGGACTCATAGTCGAAGCGACGTCTGACGATCTCCCGCACATGTGTTCTGCGTTGCTGCTTGTCCAGCACCGGATTTTTCAGTACCTCCAGAATCGTATCCACTGTCTCCTTGATACGTTCGGACGGCGTGGCGATTGCCGCAGCCGGCAAACTGGAAGTAAACAACACCCCAAAAAGAAATAAAGTTGCTAACCTGATCATTTTATTGTTCCTGACTATGGTCCCACGGACCCTATGACAACAGCTCCGGAGGAAGGTGCCAGTATCCGCTTCTCCTGTCTAGTACTCCTTTAATCCAGCGCCTGTTAGCACTAAAGAACCTCTGATTAATTCAGGATCGAGTGTGTGGTGAGATGAAATACCCCGGATCAAGGCGAAAAGCGCGCGTAATAGCTCGCTATTGCGAAGCTTTTCAACGAAGAGCCGGGGTATTTCAGCCGCCACACGCCGATTCATGAATTGATCAGAGGTTCCCTAATATGATTATCACTGTTGCAGTCAGGCCAGGTGCAATTAGGGAAGCTCTGAACGAATCGTTTGTCAGCGAACGTTTCCTCTCGCTTGCTTCAAAACTGCCATGAGCGAAGAAAAACAGTGCATTTC
>JAHXHT010000200.1 GCA_025656435.1 Candidatus Thiodiazotropha sp. (ex Gloverina cf. vestifex)
TTGTTTGCTTCATGGGGTCTATATAATGATTGGCCTAGAATGTGCACCATTATCCCTCAATCGATGGATTCGTTCAGAGCTTCCTTAGCTTCCTAAGACCCTAATTTTTTACAAAATATACTTTGTTCTCCAAGGATTTTGATCAAGTTTTTTATGGCCGATCAGGCAACCAGTCCCTTGTCCTGCAGTGATTTGATGAGATCCCTGATACGGGCCGCCTCTTCAAACTCCAGATCCTGGGCATGTTGATACATCTGATCTTCCAGTTGGCGAAGGCGCTTAGTCATCTGTTTGGGGCTCAAATTCGCATACTCCGCCTGCTCATCCGCCACCTTGGCATAGGTGCGCGCATTCACCTGAGCACCCGGATAAGCGCCCTCCATGATGTCGGCGATCGACTTTAGGATGGTTTTTGGCGTAATGCCATGCTCCCGATTGTGCTCAATCTGTTTCTCCCGCCGTCGGTCAGTCTCATCGATCGCCCGCCGCATAGAGCCGGTGATCTGATCCGCATAGAGAATCGCTTTGCCGTTGACGTTACGCGCCGCCCGGCCGATGGTCTGGATCAGCGACCCCTCCGAACGCAGGAAACCCTCCTTGTCGGCATCCAGGATCGCCACCAGGGAGACCTCAGGCATATCCAATCCCTCCCGTAGCAGATTGATGCCCACCAGCACATCGAACTCGCCCAGACGCAGGTCCCGTATGATCTCTACCCGCTCCATGGTATCGATATCCGAATGAAGATAGCGCACACGCACATCGTGATCCCGAAGATAGTCGGTGAGGTCTTCCGCCATTCGTTTGGTCAGTGTTGTGACCAGCACCCGCTCGCTCTGGGCCACCCGTAAACGGATTTCAGAAAGCAGATCATCCACCTGACTGGTGGCCGGTCGCACCTCGACCGCCGGATCGACCAGGCCGGTAGGTCGCACCACCTGCTCTACGATAGATCCAGCGTGCTCGATCTCGTAATCCCTGGGTGTGGCGCTGACGTAGATAGTCTGGGGTGAACGGTGCTCGAACTCCTCGAATTTGAGTGGCCGGTTATCCAGCGCCGAGGGGAGCCGAAATCCATACTCTACCAGCGTCTCCTTGCGCGAACGGTCACCCCGGTACATACCACCCAGCTGGGGAATCGTGACATGGCTCTCGTCCACCACCAGTAACGCATTGTCGGGCAGGTAATCGAACAGTGTCGGTGGCGGCTCTCCTGCCGACCTGCCGGATAGATAGCGAGAGTAGTTCTCGATACCGGAGCAGTAGCCCAACTCATTGATCATCTCGATATCGAACCTTGTACGCTGTCCAAGTCTTTGCGCCTCCACCAGCTTATGGGCCGATTCGAGCTGAGTGAGCCGCTCTTGCAGTTCAACCTTTATCTGGTCCACCGCAGCGAGCAGGGTCTCCCTCGGGGTGACGTAGTGACTCTTAGGATAGATGGAGTAGCGAGGCACCCGACGTAATATCTCGCCGGTGAGGGGATCGAAAACGGAGAGCTGCTCCACCTCATCGTCAAACAATTCAACCCGCAGGGCCTCGGCATCCGACTCTGCCGGGTAGATATCGATCACCTCGCCGCGTACGCGGAAGGTGGCGCGATGCAGCTCCACATCGTTGCGCTTGTATTGCAGTTCTGCCAAACGACGCAGGATCGCCCGCTGATCGATAATGTCACCGCGTGAGAGATGCAGCATCATGCCCAGATAGGAGCGTGGATCACCCAGACCGTAGATCGAGGAGACCGTAGCCACGATGATGGTGTCCTGGCGCTCCAGCAATGCCTTGGTCGCCGACAGGCGCATCTGTTCGATGTGGTCATTGATCGAGGCGTCCTTCTCGATGAAGGTATCCGAGGCCGGCACATAGGCCTCAGGCTGATAGTAGTCGTAGTAGGAGACGAAATACTCCACCGAGTTTTCCGGGAAGAAGTCTTTGAACTCCCCATAGAGCTGCGCGGCGAGGGTCTTGTTGGGCGCCAATATCAACGTCGGCCGCTGCAGTTGTTCAATCACATTGGCGATACTGAAGGTCTTGCCGGAACCGGTCACACCCAGCAGGGTCATACCGGCCTCTCCATCGTTGAGGCCCTCCATCAGGCCACGAATCGCCGCTGGTTGATCGCCTGCCGGTTCGAATTTAGCAACTAATTGAAAGGATTTACTCATCAGGGGTTTCTGTCGCGTACATTAATTGGCTATTATGACATCCGACAATGCCATCATCGAATGGCAATGTGTCTTATGTCGAACAGCTCTGAGCACCACGGACCATACAACAATGAATTCACGACTCTCCAGTCGCGTACAAGCCGTCAAACCTTCCCCTACCCTGGCCGTCACCGCCCGCGCAGCCGAAATGCGCGCCGCAGGTAAGGATGTCATCGGACTCGGTGCCGGTGAACCCGATTTCGACACGCCGGAACATATCAAATCAGCCGCAATCCAGGCCATCAATGACGGCTTTACCAAGTACACGGCTGTTGATGGTACACCCAGTCTGAAAAAGGCCATCATCGAGAAATTTAAGCACGACAACGGTTTCGACTACGCAATGGACCAGATCCTGGTTTCCTGCGGTGGCAAGCAGAGCTTCTATAATCTGGCCCAGGCGGTGCTTGATCCGGGTGACGAGGTGGTTATCCCCGCTCCCTATTGGGTCTCCTACCCCGATATGTCGATCCTCGCCGGTGGTGTACCGGTGCTGGTCTCTGCCGGTGCTTCCCAGAATTTCAAGATTACCGCCCAGCAACTTGCGGCGGCAATCACCGACAAGACCAAGCTGTTCGTCATCAACAGCCCATCCAATCCCACCGGCATGGCCTACTCTCGTGAGGAGCTGGCGGCCTTGGGCGAGGTGTTGAAAGAGCATCCACGGGTGCTGATCGCCACCGACGACATGTATGAGCACATCCTCTGGCCCGGCAATAGTTTCGTCAACATTCTCAATGCCTGCCCGGAATTGAAAGATAGGACTCTGGTACTGAACGGCGTCTCCAAAGCCTACTCCATGACAGGCTGGCGTATCGGCTATGCCGGCGGTCCCGCAGAGATCATCAAGGCGATGAAGAAGATCCAGTCCCAAAGCACGTCCAACCCCACCTCAATCTCCCAGGTGGCTGCCCAGGCTGCGCTTGAAGGATCCCAAGAATGCATCGCTGAGATGCTGGTTGCATTCAAGGAGCGCCACGACTATGTGGTCGACCGCCTCAATAGCATGGACGGCATCGACTGCCTGCCCAGCGACGGCACCTTCTACTGCTTTCCCAATGTTGAGGGGGCGCTGCAGAAGCTGTCCGGCGTAAAAAACGATCTGGAGCTCTCCGAATATCTGATCAGCGAAGCGGGCGTGGCGCTGGTACCTGGAATTGCGTTCGGCCTTTCCGGCCATGTACGCATCTCCATCGCCACCAGCATGGAGAACCTGCAGAAGGCCCTGGACAGGATTGAGCAGGTGCTAAAGGCCTGATAGTCTGAAACCTCACAATTAACAGAGCGGGCACAGGATGTGCCCAATTAATCTATATGTTCCAGGGAGGAACAACACATGCAAAGGATTGCATACCGCAACAGGTTTGCCTCATTGGCAAACGGTTTCACGCTTATTGAGCTTCTGATCACCCTCGCTGTAGGGGTCATCGTCATGGGGATCGGTGTCCCCTCATTGCTATCACTGGTTGCCAGCAACCACCAAAGCGGTGAGATCAATACCTTCGTCCGGCACCTCAGCCTGGCCCGCAGCTATGCTGTGAAGACCGGGCGTGACTACGTTCTCTGCCCCAGTACGGATCTGTTGAGCTGCCGTGATGCCACTCGCTGGGATAAGGGTTTTATTCTCTTCGAAGATACCAACGAGAACGGTGTGAGGGAGGCGGATGAAACCCTGGTCCACACGAACCGGCCCTCCGGTAAATTCGGCATTGATATGCAGTCGACCAGGGGTCGCAAAAAGATCATCTATCGCGCCGATGGTCGCTCTGCTGACAGCAATCTCACATTAACATTCTGCGATCCCGAGGGTGATGTCACGCCAAAAGCAGTGATCTTCTCAAACACCGGCCGGGCAAGAATTTCCAGGACCCGCTGGGATGGTTCAGCTTTGCGTTGCAGCGGCTGATTCAGACAGAGAAACTATTGACGCAAGCTGCCAGTCTCATTATTATGCGCCCCTCTTGTACAATTCCCCGGTAGCTCAGTCGGTAGAGCGGGTGACTGTTAATCACTAGGTCGGCAGTTCGAGCCTGTCCCGGGGAGCCAAATGACACCGAGCCCATCTTACTGGGAACCGCCTTGGTGTGAAAAAAACCTTGAGCTTTTTTAGCCCAAGGTTTTTTTGCCTGAATTCCCATGCTTACTAAAATGTGTGTTAGAAAGATTGAAAAACTCTATAAATTATAGCTTATGGAGATAATCACAAGCGTGTCGCTACCTCGTGAAAGATTTTGGGACATCCGAGTCCCCAAAATCGACTCGCCAACGCGACAGCCGTTACGCCCCGACCGTC
>JAHXHT010000201.1 GCA_025656435.1 Candidatus Thiodiazotropha sp. (ex Gloverina cf. vestifex)
AACAGTCACAATTACGGCCATACAACCGCGCCTACGCCTATCGGGGACTAATCGCCTCGGCTTTCAGCCTTCCATGGCGATCAGCGGATGCATACTTAACCCTGCAGGCCCACTGTGAAAAGCACCTGTTTTGTCAGGGTACAGATTGTAGAGTGAAATATGCCGCTGGAAAAAGTAAGCCTTCTCAGTGCCTGGCAACCTGGTACAAAACAAGCCCAGCCCCAGAAGAGAGGCTCCCCGGGAAATGGTAAATACTACCAACCGGAGCAACAAACAGTCTTTGTCATTCCAACACTCATACCTCAATCCTTATAAGTATTTTTTAATTGGGCATTAGTATAGGCCCAGATCACCACCGAAGATCAAGCCTTATATATAAATGATGACTATTGGTTTTTTCAAATACCAATGTTCAAACTGACGCTATGACCGCAAACAGCAGATAAATAGGCCTGGGAGCTATTCAAAAAAGAATTTCTTCTCGCCAAAGGCGGGCTTGAGCTGATCCAGCCAGGTTGCCTGCTCATCAAACTGGGCAAAAAATGGCCTCTGCACCCACTCCGGATCTCTTGCCTGTATGAAGCGGAGCACAAAAACCTTCTCCCCCTGGATCTCCGCAACCCCTTGCACTTCAACCTTGCCCGGCAGGGCGCTCATGCTCGGCCCCCGGGCCGTTCGGCCCAGTCCGGAAACACGTCGCATCGCATCGCGGTAGATTTCCCAGGCCCGAAAGAGTGGCACCTCGAAATGGTGGCGAGAACCCGTGTCGCGTTCAACGAACATATAATAGGGGATAATGCCCAGCTTGACCTGCTCTTGCCATAGGTCGACCCATGCACGCGGATCGTCATTGATATGTGCCAGCAAGGGGCCCTGGCTGCGAATCTCCGCACCAGCCCCGCGCAACCTGCCGATTGCCGCCTTGGCAATGGCGGTTCCCATCTCCCTTGCATGGTTGTAATGGGCCATGATAGCGACATGCTTGCCGGCAATGGTCAGATGATGCAACCATTCTATCAGCTCATCCGCATCCTCATCGGTGACAAAGCGTTGCGGCCAAAAGGTCAGGGCCTTGGTACCGATTCTGATGCTCCGTATATGGCTGAAATCGGGATGCAGCAGAGGTTCGAGATAAGCCTTGAGCTGCCGGCTCTTCATGACCATGGGGTCTCCACCGGTAACCAGCAGATCCGTAACCTCCTGATGATCCCTCAGATAATCGTGCAACTTCCCTGCTTCTGTGGTTGCCATGCGCAGTGATTTGTCGCCAATGAACTGGGCCCAACGAAAACAGAAACTGCAATAAGAATGGCATGTCTGTCCCTGGCTGGGGAAAAAGAGCACTGTCTCGCGATATTTATGCTGCAACCCGACAATCGGATCCCCATTTTCATCTCGCGGCACGTTCAGCTCAAGCTGCCCGGCAGGGTGGGGATTGAGTTGCGCTCTGATCTCGTCTGCAACCGCCTTGAGTCCCTGTTTGTCCATGCCTGACCGATGCGCCATCGCCATGCGGTCATAGTGAAGATCAGACAACATACCTCGCTGAGGAAAGGTGAGTTGAAATATTGGGTCCTCGGGTACTCGGTCCCAATCAATCAACTCACGAATGACGTAGTCGTTGACCCGGAAGGGCAGCACAGAGGCAACCACCTGCATCTCAAAGCGCAATGAGTCAGGTAACGAGCGCAGCGCGTCGATCGCACCGAGGTCTCGTTGTGTATAGACCTTAAATCGTTCTGGCTCACGATCGAAATCGACGGCGTGAATCGACGTACGGCTCAATGTCGATGTAATAGGCATCATCAAACCCTCAATGTCCTCCGCAGTCATGCGGATTTTATTTGAATCGTTTAGGAGCGCCCTGATTGTTCAACGTACAGATTTATTGCACGCGAACATTTATTGTAGTTCTCTTACGGGCGGAAAAGGCTAGATACCCTAACAAAATATCCCTGTCAGGGCAAAACAATGGCCACAACAGAAACAGTAGCAAAGCAATAATAGGCAGGTATCGCAGCAATTTACACACATTTGGCGGCATTTAAAGGCATTTCTCTATACAGACATAGACCAAGAAACTCTATGGACCCTGCTCAACTAACACTTGCCGCAGGGAGTAATACATTGAATAAGAGACCTTGACCCACTTGGATTTCCCCACAAAAAAACCTCTCACCACAGTCAAGCTATAAAACATGACTTGAGACTATGCATCTGCTCCCACACAGGCCATAATGATTCTTATGTGCCCATAACTTTTATCGACAATAATCATGCCGGATTGACCAAAGGAACACCATGAACTTACACGAATACCAAGCAAAATCCCTGTTTGCAGAGTACGGTCTGCCTGTCCCCCAGGGACAGGCAGTCGCCAGCCCCCTGGAGGCCCGCGCAGCGGCCCAGTCGCTGGGCGGGAAAGTCTGGGTCGTCAAGGCGCAAGCCCATACCGGTGGCCGTGGAAAGGCAGGGGGGGTCAAGCTGGCCCACTCTCTGGACGAGGTTGAGGAGGCCGCTCATCAAATTCTCGGGATGACCCTGGTCACCAACCAGACCGGCCCGCAAGGCTTGCCCGTCAACCGGGTATTGGTGGAAGAAGGCAGTGAGATAGCCCGTGAGCTCTACCTGGGCGCACTCCTGGACAGGGCCAACTCACGCATTGTCTTTATGGCCTCCGCCGCAGGCGGCATGAACATCGAGGAGGTTGCTGCAAAAACACCGGAAAAGATCCTCACAACACTGGTCAATCCCGCCACAGGCATGTTGCCTTACCAGTGCAGAAAACTGGCTTTTGGACTCGGCCTGCAGGGTGACCAGATCAAGCAATTCTCGAAAATCATGATGGGGCTCTACCGACTCTACATTGACAAAGATGTGAGCCTTATCGAGATCAACCCGTTGATCGTGACACAAAGCGGGGACCTGATTGCCCTTGATGCAAAAATCAATCTCGACAGCAATGCACTCTATCGCCAGCAGAGCCTGCTTGCTATGCGAGATCCGACCCAGGAAGACGAGAAGGAAGCTGCTGCCGCACAACACGACCTCAACTACATCACACTCGACGGTAGTATCGGTTGCATGGTCAACGGTGCCGGTCTCGCTATGGCCACCATGGACATGGTCAAATTGCACGGGGGGGAGCCTGCAAACTTCCTCGATGTCGGCGGCGGCGCCACCGCCGAGAGAGTCACAGAAGCATTCAAGCTGATTCTTTCGGACGAGAAGGTTAAGACAGTTTTGGTCAATATTTTTGGCGGCATCGTTCGCTGCGACCTGATCGCCGAAGGCGTTATCACAGCGGCAAAGAATGTCGGCGTACAGGTACCCGTCGTGGTCAGATTGGAAGGCACCAATGCAGAACAGGGACTCAAGATGCTGCAAGAGAGCGGCCTCGACTTCCTGACCGCCCAAGGATTCACCGAAGCTGCCCAGAAAGCGGTCGCCGCTGCTGCTGCCTGAACCAGAAAAAACCACAGGACCTTCAACACCAATGAGCATTCTTGTCGACAAAAAAACTCGCGTTATCTGCCAGGGATTTACCGGTAAGCAGGGCACCTTCCACTCTGAGCAGGCCATCGCCTATGGGACTGATCTGGTAGGCGGCGTCACGCCCGGAAAGGGTGGCCAGTCTCATCTCGATCGACCCGTATTTGATACTGTGCACGACGCAGTAGCGGAAACCGGCGCCGATGCCAGCATGATTTACGTACCGCCACCATTTGCCGCCGACGCTATCATCGAAGCCGCCGACGCGGGTATACGTGTCATTGCCTGTATCACTGAGGGCATCCCGATCCTCGATATGCTGAAGGTAAAGGAGTCCCTGAAGTCTTACGATGCCCGCCTGATCGGCCCCAACTGCCCAGGCATCATCACCCCCGGCGCCTGTAAAATAGGCATCATGCCGGGCGCTATCCATCAGCCGGGCAGGGTTGGCGTCATGTCCCGCTCTGGCACACTGACCTACGAAGCGGTTCACCAAACCACCTTGGCAGGACTTGGACAGAGCACCTGTGTCGGCCTCGGGGGCGACCCCATCAACGGCACCAGCTTCATCGATTGTCTCAAGCTGTTTGAGGATGACGATCAGACCGACGGTATCATCATGGTCGGTGAGATCGGCGGCTCAGCGGAAGAGGAGGCTGCCGCATACATCCAGGCCCACGTTAACAAACCGGTAGTCGCCTATATTGCCGGCGTGACCGCACCTCCCGGTAAGCGCATGGGTCATGCAGGTGCCATCATCAGCGGCGGTAAGGGTACCGCTGAGGCCAAGTTTCAGGCCCTCGAATCCGCTGGTGCGCATGTGGTTCGTTCACCTGCCGAGATGGGTAGCCGCATGGCGGAGCTACTCGGCTGATTCATTCCAATACCCCCATGAGGCCCTAGGGAAGCTCTGAACGAACCCATCGATTGAGGGATAATGGTGCACATTCTAGGCCAATCATTATATAGACCCCATGAAGCAAACAACTTTCGC
>JAHXHT010000202.1 GCA_025656435.1 Candidatus Thiodiazotropha sp. (ex Gloverina cf. vestifex)
TCGTTCAGAGCTTCCTTAGGGAACGATGTAGGGCATACAGAGAGCGCATCCGAAACGCCGTAGAGTCATTTGCGGGAGTCATGATGGAGTATTGCACAAGCAGCTCTGCTGCAATGTGCAATACGGAATCGTGGCGGACGCAGGACGGTCGGGGCATAACGGCTGTCGCGTTGGCGAGTCGATTTTGGGGACTCGGATGTCCCAAAATCTTTCACGAGGTAGCGACACGCTTGAGGGAAACGCCAGGCCTGAACCAGGTTCTACAATCGATTAAAGACTATCTGGCGGATGCCAAGAGGCCGTTCAATCTGGACCTTCATTTGGATGGAACACCGTTTCAGCATAGGGTTTGGCAAGCACTCCAGGCGATTCCAGCCGGTGAGACCTTAACCTATAGCGCTTTAGCTGAGCAGATCGGCAGTGGTGCAAGAGCGGTGGGCAATGCCTGCAGGGCCAATCCCTGTCCCTTGGTCGTGCCCTGCCACCGTGTCGTCGCTGTGAATGGTCTGGGCGGTTTCGCCGGTGAGCGTTGCGGCAAGAAGCTTGAGATCAAGCGCTGGCTACTTCGTCATGAGGAGGGATTGTGACAACCCTCGAGACCGGGGAGGATCAGCAACTCATTGAAAAGTTTTCGGATGCGCTCTGGCTGGAACGGGGGTTGAGCCGTAACACGCTCTCTGCCTATCAGTCTGACCTGCGAAAACTGGTCGACTGGCTACGCGCCAATCGGGGTTATGGGCTGCTGTTGGCTCAGCGGGCCGATCTGCTGAGCTATCTGGCCGAGCTGACTCAGCAGGGACGAAAGCCCCGTTCCTCAGCGAGATTGCCCTCCTGCCTTCGTCAGTTCTACCAGTATGGTTTGCGAGAGGGGTGGGTCACAACCGATCCTTCAACACGCATCGATGCACCAAAGATTGGCCGGCCACTGCCAAAGTCATTGACCGAGTCGGAAGTTGAGGCCCTGCTGAATGCACCACAACTGGAGGAGGCAGAGGGTTTTCGCGACCGTACGATGTTGGAGGTGCTTTATGCTACAGGTCTTCGGGTTTCCGAGCTGGTTGGCCTCCGTCCGGAACAGGTCAGTCTTACCCAGGGAGTGATTCGGGTAGTGGGCAAGGGCGGCAAGGAAAGACTGGTACCGATGGGGGATGAGGCATAGGAATGGCTCGAGCGCTTCAACAGGGAGGCTCGGCCTGATCTACTGGGCGCCAGAGTGTGCGCCCATCTCTTTCCCACCCGTCGCGGTCAGGGCATGACCCGCCAAGCCTTCTGGTATCGCATTAAGAAACATGCGCAGGCGGCGGCCATTAGCAAAACGATTTCACCACATACCCTGCGCCATGCCTTTGCCACTCACCTGCTCAATCACGGAGCAGATCTGCGTGTCGTCCAACTCTTGCTGGGTCACAGTGATCTATCGACCACCCAGATCTATACCCATGTCGCGAGGGAGCGTCTGCAGCAGCTCCATTCCACACACCATCCGAGAGGTTGAAAGGCTAAATCTCGATATGAGAACTGTGGTCGGTTTGTGGTAGAGTCCACAACCAATTTATCGGTTGTGGAGGGGGGCTCATGCCATCATTCGATATCGTCTCAGAAGTGGATATCCAGGAGGTTAGGAACGCGGTAGATCAAGCCAATCGTGAAGTTGGCACCCGTTTCGATTTCAAAGGTGTGGATGCCAGTTTCGATTTAAAGGAAAGCGAGATCACATTACGCGCGGAACAGGAGTTTCAACTGAACCAGATGATGGATATTCTGCGTCAGAAACTGGTCAAACGGAGTGTCGACATCACCTGCATGGATATTAGTGAGCCGGAAACCAGCCTCAATGCCGCCCGCCAGTCAGTGGTCATCAAACAGGGTATCGAGAGTGATCTGGCAAAGAAAATGGTAAAAGACCTCAAGGCCAGCAAACTCAAGGTGCAGGCGCAGATTCAGGGTCAACAGGTCAGAGTGACAGGGAAAAAACGGGATGATCTTCAGCAGGTCATCAGTCGAATGCGGGAGACCGACTACGGCCTGCCGTTGCAATATCAAAACTTTCGGGATTAACGGATGAAACAGTCAAACAAGAAGGCCGTCATCGGGTTGTACGGCTTGGCAGCGGTCTTTTTACTTGTGCTCACAAGCGTGACCATAGCGGCCCCCACCCAGCAGAATGCCGAAATCGAAAAAGTGCGCCAGGGTATGAGCAAGTTACTTTCCGGTCGTCAGGCCGATTCGATTACGCCTTCTCCTATTTCCGGACTCTATGAAGTCCTGGTCGGTCCTCAACTCTATTATGTTTCTGCCGATGGCAAATACCTTTTCAGTGGAAAACTCTTCGATATCAACTCACGTGAAGATCTGACAACGCCCAAGGTGGCAATGGTCAAGGCTGATGCGATAGAGCAGATGGGTGAGGAAAATATGGTGATTTTCTCCCCCAAGGAATATGAACATACGGTAACCGTCTTTACTGATATTGATTGTGGCTATTGCAGAAAACTGCATGACGAGATAGATCAATATAACGACCTGGGTATACGTGTTCGTTATCTGATGTTCCCGAGGGCCGGTGTCGGTAGCCCTGCCTATCAAAAGGCAGTGAACGTGTTCTGCGCCGATGACAAAAATGATGCCATGACTCGTGCCAAAGCCGGTAAGGATGTCGAAGAGAGGCAGTGTGAGAATTCCGTTGCAGAGCAATATGCCCTGGGACAGAAAGTCGGCGTGACCGGTACACCGGCAATCTTTCTGGCGGATGGTGAGTTGGTGCCCGGCTATGTGCCTGCTGCCAAGATGCAAGCGATCCTCAAGGGGCAATCTCGCTGAAACTTACCGCACAAACTACTTCTGAAATAGAAGTAGAGCTTCATTAAGGTCAGTAGTGATTTCCAGCGATATAGGAGTCGCACTTGATCATTGATGTTGCCATGCGAACCGACAAGGGTGTTGTACGGGAGCATAATGAGGATGCGATAGGTGGCGATCCCTCCGAGGGACTGATTATTCTGGCCGACGGCATGGGTGGGGCCAATGCCGGTGAGGTGGCGAGTAATCTGGCAGTAGATCTGTTGGTCAGCCAGCTGGTTTGTGATGGGGAAGAGGGTGAGGATAAAGCACCGCTGGGCGGCAGTGATCTGCTGGATGCCTTGAGAAGCGTCAATCAGGCCATACATGAACTCTCCTGGCAGGCGACAGAGTACCAGGGTATGGGAACCACAGTTATGGTGGGGCTCTTCCAAAACTCCTCACTGACTTACGCACATGTCGGTGATTCACGTCTCTATCGTTGGCGTGACGGTGTGCTGGAATTATTGACTACAGACCATACCCTGATTCAGGAGATGGTTAACTTTGGGGACTTCGCAACACTAGAAGAAGCACGGCTTGCCGGTGTTCCGCCGAACGTACTCACTCGCGCCTTTGGTGCCGAGGCTGAGGTCGCGGTAGACCTTGCAGAGACCGATGTTCTGCCTGAGGACCTCTTTCTTTTCTGCTCCGACGGACTGACCAGCATGCTGTCCGATCAGCAGATCCAGAGCATCCTGGAAAAACCGCAAACAGACTTAATGGAACTCAATGATGAGTTGATAGAAATGGCAAATGGGATGGGTGGGCTTGATAATATTTCAGTTATACTTGCCCGTGTGAACAACAGTAATAATGAATAGCGGGTTGGATAGCAGTCGTACTATGGAAAAACTCATCGTACTTACCGATGATGGACCTGCGGAAGAATTTCCGCTCACAGATCAGCGGATCTCGATCGGGCGTGACGAGACAAATACCATCTGTCTGGGCGATAAGTCAGTCAGCCGCCATCATGCCAGTCTGCAAAGGATCTTTCGGGGCTTTTCGTTGGAAGACGAAAATAGCACCAACGGCACAAGGGTCAATAGTAAGCCGATCACGAAGCAGTTTCTCAATCATGGGGATTTGATTGAGATCGGCAAATATCATCTGCGCTATCTCGCTGCAGAACAGATGCAAGAGATTGATGATCCGGATCGTACGGTGGTGCTACGGCCCGTGCATCAGTCTGAACTGCAGCCGAAGAAAACCAGTCAGATGTTGCCGGCATCCACTCCGAACCCCACACCCACACCCACAATCCAGGCAAAGAAACAGGACGCTGAGGCTAAAGTACGCTTTCTCTCAGGAACGCAGCAGGGAGAGGAGAAGATAGTAGACCGTGCTTTTTTCAGTGTTGGGCAACCAGGTGGAGATCTGGTCCTGATCAACCGCCGCCATACTGGCTATTTTCTGCTTAAAGTGGGTGGGGAAAACAATCCGATGATCAATGGCAATCCCATCAAGGCCGGTGGTGTGGAGTTGCAGAGTGGTGATCGCATCGAGTTGGGCGAACTCTCGCTGGAGTTCGTGAAGTAAGGCCCAAGTTCACTCGCTGATCGCCATGGAAGGCTGAAAGCCGAGGCGATTAGTCCCCGATAGGCGTAGGCGCGGTTGTATGGCCGTAATTGTGACTGT
>JAHXHT010000203.1 GCA_025656435.1 Candidatus Thiodiazotropha sp. (ex Gloverina cf. vestifex)
AAATGCACTGTTTTTCTTCGCTCATGGCAGTTTTGAAGCAAGCGAGAGGAAACGTTCGCTGACAAACGATTCGTTCAGAGCTTCCCTAACGTTGACGGTACCTGCCCCACTGCCAGGTTCCAATCAGTCAATGCCTACGACCACCGCAATGTCTGTGTTCAGCTGAATGCCGGCAACTTCAACGGAACGCCTGTGGCAGAGCTCGCCTCACGCTTGGAGACCCGCCTCTATGCCGGTTACAGGGGAGCAACCACCGAGTTCCGTAAGGAAGAGGGCATCACCTTCAATCCGGATGACAACATCCTCTACGTTGCCATGAGCGAACTGGAGCGGGGCATGATGGATAACGACCCCACTTATGACCTGGGCGGCCCCAATCACATTCGTCTGGCTGGTCCGGCGAATAATGAGTGTGGTGCGGTCTACGGTATGGATGTGGCAGCCGGAGCGGCTTATGACGATGCCGGCAGCCTGATCGACAGCAACTATGTGGTCGAGACCATGTACGGTGTGGTGGTCGGTGAAGAGATCGTGGAAAACGGTTGTACCCCGGACAACATCTCCAGCCCGGACAACATCACCTACCTGCCGCAGTACGGCCAACTGGTGATCGGTGAGGATTCCGGTGCCAGTGGTGACGGTTCCAACACCGGCTACTTCGATCGCGACCTGGGTAACTTCATCTGGTCCTTCGACGTCAAGAGCGAAACCCTGACCCGTATCGCTACAGCACCGGCTGGTGCGGAGACCACCTCTCCCTACTGGAACGCCAACATCAACGGCTGGGGCTATCTGATGATGGTCAACCAGCATCCCGATGGTGCCGAGTCCGAAGTGGGTTATGTCGGTCCCTTCCCGCAGCTCGACTGATCTAGCCAATCAATGGCTGGGTTGAAGTGAGCAAGCACGCTCCCTCCCGAGGGAGCGCGCTTTTTTTGTAGAGATTCATTCAGAGGTGTTTGTGATGAGCAGTAAGGCTCTACTTGTAGTGATGGCCGGTATATCGATACTCAGCGCCTGTCTTGTGGTGGCGGTGGTTCCAAAGATGTGTCCGGTAACAGCGGAGACACAAACTATCCTGTGGACAAATCGTTTGATCTCAGAGAGATCACTATCAACAACAGAACCGTCTATATCACGTCCCAGTGTTATACCAAGACCCAGGATGACGACGGATCGATCCACAATCCCTGTTTCACCTGCCACATCCTGCCGGCAACACCCAACTTCCTCAATGACAGCAACCTGCAAACAGAACTCACTTTTCCCGAGCAGGCCCTGACAAACCCCTTCAGTAACCTGTTCGAGGACCGCACAAGCAGGATCTCGGCCATCAGTGATGCTGAGATCCTCGACTATGTAGTAACCGACAACTACAAGTCAGAAGAAGGCGACATCATGCTTGCGCAGTTATTGGCCAACGAGCTGCCGGATAACTGGGATATTGATGGCGACAAACAATGGGACGGCTACATTCCAGACTGCCAATTCAATTTTGACCATGAGGGATTCGACCGTACGGTGGACAATACCTATACCGGCTGGCGAGCCTTCGGCTACTACCCTTTTCTCGGTACCTTCTGGCCCACCAACGGCTCTACGGACGACGTCATGATACGTCTCGACAAGCCCTTTCGGGAAAATGAAAGAGGCGACTTTGACTTGGAGGTTTACAAACTCAATCTCTCAATTGTCGAGTCGCTGTTAAAACAAAGTGACATTACAATCCCGCCGGTGGACGAAGTACGCTATCAGCGTCGACCTCAATAACGATGGCGTCTTTGACACAGCCTCCTTGATTGTGCACAAACCGGAGAACAACGGCAGCGGCATGTCTTATGCTGGCCGTGCCAGACTGTTACAGCAGGCCGGAGAGTTACCAATCGCCAGCGGCCTCTATCCACTGGGCACTGAGTTTCTGCATAGCGTGCGCTATCTGCAACCGATGGACGACAGCAGTATTGTCTTGGCCAAGCGTATGAAAGAGCTTCGCTATGCCCGCAAAGAGACCTGGTATACCTACGGGGAGCTGTGGCAGGTGGCAGACCGAGAAGCAGCCGAACGTACCCTGGATGATGATGCGGTACGTGCCATGGTTGGATGATCTGGAGCACGGCATGCGGGATCAGGTCTGGTGCTATCAGGGCTTTATCGAAGACCGCAATGGCCACCTGCGGCCACAAAATCAGCAAGAGAGTTTCTTCTGTATGGGTTGCCACTTCGATACCGGCGCAACCATGGATACCGTCTTCTCCTTCACCCGCAAATTCGGCCATGACAGTTTTCAGCAGGGCTGGTATCACTGGAGCCAGAAAGGCCTGCGCGGCATCCCCGAACCCATTCGCAGTGATGGACAGTTTGAGTACACGCACTACCTCACTCAAAATAGTGCCGGGGATGAATTTCGAGCCAATGAGGAAGTCATATCGAGATTCTTCAATCCCGACGGCAGTCTGATAGCCATAGAAATCGATGCCCTGCACGATGACATCTCGCGATTACTTTTCCCATCCAGCACGCGAGCACTGAAGCTGAACAAGGCCTACCGGACGATAGTCGAGGATCAGGACTTTCACCGGGGACGAGATGCCAACATCACGCCAGTGGAAAACGCTCACAAGTCGGTGATTCGCAATCAGCCCACCGGCATCCTCACCCCCGCTGAGGGACCGGGACTGATCCAGAATCTATAAGCATTAGCCTGGGAGTATTTTATGGGGCACCTGTGTGCCTCAGCTTTAATCTTCGAATGAGCGCTGACGAAGGGTAGAGAGCATAGCAATGCCGCACCTTGCTAAGTCTAATTAGGATATATACAACAGCTACTTTTTACCCAACCACGAAAAAACTGTGGTCTGTCTCTGATTACTAAGATTTGGGGCAGCCAGGAAAGCGTTTGAATCCGACCGGTGAGACGCCTCGTATAAATGTTTGAAAGCAGCCTATTTACTGCTTCTAAACTTTTTCAACAACTCGAGGAAACTCAAAATGAAAATACTATTAGCCACAGCAACAATGCTTCTGTCTGCCAACCTGTATGCCACCAGCTATGACAGCCTGAATGGAGTCATCGATAACAACCATGATTTTTATCTCGGTTCATCCACCTCAGCCGCACTGCCCACGGCTATGCAGCCGGGAATCGGTGATCAATACGGCAGTACTTTCCTCTACTCTGATGGTTTTTCAAATGCGGCTCATACTGCGCAGCGCGGTTACATCGACGCATATGGAAGCAGCCTGATTGATGTCGGTGCATCGGTAAACTGGTAATGCCGGTACCAGCATGAGCGGGGCAAACGGCCCCGCTCATGGTTTCCCTGAAGTTTGCAGATAATCCAACCGTTCAATATGTGCTTGCCGCAGAATTGGAAGAATGTGACAAGGCATTACCTGATGTGCAAAAGCTAATTTATTGATAATAGGAATTATAAAGCACCTGAATCCAGCAGGGGGAGTCTGGATCTCGCTATAAATATATCCGGTCAGAACAACATTTGAATGACTTTAAATAGAAAAAAATGAATCTATGACGATTGATTGAATCCAAGCAGTGATACTCCACGTACAAATCAGATAGATGCGAATAATCTCTTGAAACTAGGGATAGACACAGTTGATAGGACTTCCCCTTCAATTTTCATTGATTGAGGTATGTCGTGCCGCCAAACCTATTGTCATTACTGGGGCTTATCACGCTACTGGCACTCACATCATGCGCGTCCCTAGACAACCAGGTCAGCCCGTATCGCGTATTGCCGGGAGACTATATGTCTGCTGTTCGTCACGAGTCGATAAAACTGATCGATCGACTGCTGGAGGAGGAGTTGGTACCCGGACTGAGTGTCGCACTGGTGGACAGTCATGGACCTATTTGGGTTGAAGGATTTGGTGTCGCCAATAGCAGAACAGGCACAAAGGTCGATCCGGAAACCCTGTTTCGCATAGGATCATTAACCAAACCGGTTACTGCGATAGCAGTGATGCAACTTGTTGCGGACGGTAAAATTGATCTGGATGCACCATTGAAGGATCAACTCGCAGGCTTCTCCATACGTCGACACGATGACAATTCACCACCGGTAACACCGCGTCAACTTCTCAGTCATCGTAGTGGTCTACCCAGTGACTTACGCAAGGGGATGTACACTGATACGCCTTTTACCAAGGTAACGACCCTGTTACACAATGAGTATGCCGCTTACCATCCCGACATGGTCTACAGCTACTCAAACATCGGCTATGACCTTCTTGGCCATCTGGTTCAACAGCGATCAGGCATGACTTTTGCCGATCACACCGAACAGATACTCCTTGCGCCTTTGACAATGAACAGTAGTGGCTTTATCCTCTCAGCGGACAAGCGTGTCGCTACCTCGTGAAAGATTTTGGGACATCCGAGTCGCCAACGCGACAGCCGTTATGCCCCGACCGTCCTGCGTCCGCCACGA
>JAHXHT010000204.1 GCA_025656435.1 Candidatus Thiodiazotropha sp. (ex Gloverina cf. vestifex)
AACGGTCGCAATTACGGCCATACAACCGCGCCTACGCCTATCGGGGACTAATCGCCTCGGCTTTCAGCCTTCCATGGCGATCAGCGATTGATGAACACTAACTACCGCAAACCTTTACCGGGCAACGACCTGGACTACTTCGACACCCGCGAAGCGGTCGAGGCGATCCAGCCTGGCGCCTATGACAGACTGTCCTACACTTCGCGCGTGCTGGCGGAACAGCTGGTGCGTCGCTGTGATCCGACGATGCTGGAAGATTCCCTAAAGCAGATCATCGGGCGAAAGCGCGACCTGGACTTCCCCTGGTATCCGGCTCGGGTGGTCTGCCACGACATCCTCGGTCAAACCGCACTGGTCGATCTGGCCGGTCTGCGCGACGCTATCGCCGACAAAGGCGGCGATCCCGCCAAGGTCAACCCGGTAGTACCGACCCAACTCATCGTCGACCACTCACTTGCGGTGGAACACGCTGGATTCGATCCGGAGGCGTTCGAGAAGAACCGCGCCATCGAAGACCGCCGTAACGAAGACCGCCTTCACTTCATCGAGTGGTCCAAGACCGCCTTCGACAATGTGGATGTGATCCCTGCCGGTAACGGCATCATGCACCAGATCAATCTGGAGAAGATGTCGCCGGTGATCCAAGCGCGGGACGGTATCGCCTTTCCGGATACCTGCGTGGGCACCGACAGCCACACCCCGCATATCGATGCACTGGGGGTGATAGCCATCGGCGTGGGAGGCCTTGAGGCAGAGACCGTGATGCTTGGCCGCCCCTCCATGATGCGACTGCCGGATATCATCGGCGTGAAGCTGACCGGTAAGCGTCAGCCCGGCATCACCGCCACCGATATCGTGCTGGCCATCACCGAGTTCCTGCGCAAGGAGCGTGTTGTCTCCTCATACCTCGAGTTCTTCGGTGAAGGGGCGGCAGATCTGACCATCGGTGACCGCGCCACCATCTCCAATATGACCCCGGAATTCGGCGCCTCGGCCGGATTGTTCTATATCGATGGGCAGACCCTCGATTACTTGAAACTAACCGGACGCGATGCCGAGCAGGTGACGTTGGTCGAGAATTACGCCAAAACAAGCGGCCTGTGGGCGGACAGCCTCGCAGAAGCCGAGTACGAGCGTGTGCTGGAGTTTGATCTGTCGACCGTGTGCCGCAACATGGCCGGTCCTTCCAACCCGCATCGCCGTCTGCCGACTTCCGACCTGGCCGAGCGCGGCATTGCCGGCGAGTGGGAAGAGAAGGCAGGTGAAATGCCCGACGGCGCTGTCATCATTGCGGCAATTACCAGTTGTACCAACACCTCCAACCCACGCAACGTAGTGGCTGCCGGCCTGATCGCACGCAAGGCGAACGCGCTGGGACTGGTGCGCAAACCATGGGTCAAATCCTCCTTTGCACCGGGCTCCAAGGTAGCCAAGCTCTACCTGGAAGCGGCCGGTCTGTTGCCGGAGCTTGAAAAGCTCGGCTTCGGCATCGTTGCCTACGCCTGCACCACCTGTAACGGTATGAGCGGCGCGCTGGACCCAAAAATCCAGCAGGAGATCATCGACCGTGATCTGTACGCCACCGCGGTACTCTCGGGCAACCGTAACTTCGACGGCCGTATCCACCCCTATGCCAAGCAGGCCTTCCTCGCCTCGCCACCGCTGGTGGTAGCCTACGCCATTGCCGGCACGATGCGCTTTGATATCGAACAGGATGCGCTGGGCACCGACAAAGACGGCAACCCGATCACCCTGAAGGAGATCTGGCCGAGCGATGAAGAGATCGATGCCATCGTTGCCGAGCACGTAAAGCCGGAGCAGTTCAACCAGATCTACAATCCGATGTTCGATCTGGGCACGGTGGAAGCGGCAAAGAGTCCGCTCTACGACTGGCGTCCGCAGAGTACCTACATCCGTCGTCCACCGTATTGGGAGGGCGCACTGGCCGGTGAGCGCACACTGAAGGGTATGCGTCCCTTGGCGGTGTTGGGTGACAACATCACCACAGATCACCTCTCCCCCTCGAATGCGATCATGCTGAACAGTGCCGCCGGCGCCTATCTGGACAAGATGGGCCTGCCGGAAGAGGACTTCAACTCCTACGCCACCCATCGCGGCGACCACCTCACGGCCCAACGCGCCACCTTCGCCAACCCGAAGCTCCTCAACGAGATGTGCCGGGACGATAATGATGAAGTCATCCAGGGTTCGCTGGCCCGCATCGAACCGGAAGGAGAGCGGAGCCGCATGTGGGAAGCCATTGAGGCCTACATGGATCGCAAACAGCCGCTGATCATCGTGGCCGGTGCCGACTATGGCCAGGGTTCTTCCCGCGACTGGGCGGCCAAGGGTGTGCGCCTGGCAGGTGTGGAAGCCATCGTGGCAGAAGGCTTCGAGCGTATCCACCGTACCAACTTGGTCGGCATGGGTGTGCTGCCGCTGGAGTTCAAGGCGGGTGAGACACGTGGGACCTACGGTATCGATGGCACCGAGACCTTCGACGTGATTGATGAACCTACCCCGCGCGCCGATCTGACGGTGATCATGCATCGCAAGAGCGGAGAGCGCGTGGAGATCCCGGTCACCTGTCGTCTGGATACCGCAGAAGAGGTCTCAGTCTACGGGGCCGGCGGTGTGCTACAGCGCTTCGCCCAGGACTTCCTCGCCAGCGCTTGAGTAGATCGTCGGGTGGGCCAAGCCGAAGGCACGGCTCACCGGACTATTTGAATATGGTGGGCCGCGCTCCGCTTGGCCCACCCTACCGAATTTACAGGACATAGCGTTATGCCCCACGTACCACAAATCAAAATCCCCGCCACCTACATGCGTGGCGGCACCAGCAAAGGCGTCTTCTTTAACCTCACCGACCTGCCAGAAACAGCACAGATGCCAGGAGAGGCGCGGGACAAACTGCTACTGCGCATGATCGGCAGCCCCGATCCCTACGGAAAACAGACCGATGGTATGGGTGGTGCCACCTCCAGCACCAGCACCAGCAAGACCGTGATCCTGGCCAAGAGCGAGAAAGAAGACCACGATGTGGACTATCTGTTTGGCCAGGTCTCCATCGACAAGTCCTTCGTCGACTGGAGCGGCAACTGCGGCAACCTCACCGCCGCGGTCGGTTCCTTTGCCATCAGTAGTGGTCTGGTTGATGCTGAACGCATCCCCGATAACGGTACCGCTGTAGTGCGAATCTGGCAGAAGAATATCGAGAAGACCATCGTCGCCCATGTGCCCATCACCAACGGCGAGGTGCAAGAGACCGGCGACTTCGAACTCGACGGCGTCACCTTCCCAGCGGCTGAGGTACAGGTGGAGTTTCTGAAACCGGTGGATCCCTCGGAAGCCATGTTCCCCACGGGCAACCTGGTGGACGATCTGGAGGTTCCCGGTGTCGGCACCCTGAAGGCCACCATGATCAATGCGGGCATCCCCACCATCTTTCTCAATGCCGAGGAGATCGGCTACACCGGCACCGAACTGCAGGAGGCAATCAACGGCGACGACAAGGCCCTGGCCATGTTCGAAACCATCCGTGCCCACGGCGCGGTGCGCATGGGCCTGATCGAAACGATTGAAGAGGCCGCCGGACGCCAGCACACCCCCAAGGTCGCCTTCGTTGCCAAACCCCAGGACTATGTCGCCTCCAGCGGCAAACCGATCAAAGCGGCGGATATCGATCTCAATGTCCGCGCCCTGTCGATGGGTAAGCTACACCACGCCATGATGGGTACGGCTGCCGTTGCCATCGGTACCGCCGCGGCAATCCCCGGCACCCTGGTCAACCTGGCCGCCGGTGGCGGTGAACGCGATGCAGTAACCTTCGGTCACCCCTCAGGCACCTTGCAGGTTGGTGCGGCTGCCAGTCAGAATGATGGTGATTGGACTGCTGACAAAGTGGTCATGAGCCGGAGTGCACGTGTCTTGATGGAGGGTTGGGTGCGTATTCCCGGGAATGCTATCTAGATAATCCTCCTGACCATTACCACTCCCGTCATTCCAGCTGTCGCGGGAGTGGCGGTCATGCATCAATTTCATTACACCCGCGCACAGGACCCCAACCAGCTGTCTCAAAAAATCGTCAGCAATGATTCAGTCTTCGAAACGGATATGGTTGGATAACGAGTCAATGGCAAAACACTCTGACTCCAATTCCCATTTGCTATGCTTGCTTTCAAGCTTCCACTTTCTGATGACATCTCCCATGGAATCGAAAGCACACCACAATCTCATCAAGCAGTTCATTCAGCACCTGCCGATCATCGCTGTTATCTGCTTGCTTGGGCTCTTTTCCCAAGCGTGTCGCTACCTCGTGAAAGATTTTGGGACATCCGAGTCCCCAAAATCGACTCGCCAACGCGACAACCGTTATGCCCCGACCGTCCTGCGTCCGCCACGATTCCGTATTGCACATTGCAGCAGAGCTGCTTGTGCACTACT
>JAHXHT010000205.1 GCA_025656435.1 Candidatus Thiodiazotropha sp. (ex Gloverina cf. vestifex)
GTTGTTTGCTTCATGGGGTCTATATAATGATTGGCCTAGAATGTGCACCATTATCCCTCAATCGATGGATTCGTTCAGAGCTTCCCTAGGGCCTGCTAATAGGCTCGAGGGAAGCCATTTTATTCTCTCGGTATTCTTCGTCATTGGCCTGTATGGCCTGTGGTGCAGGCTTTAACAAGCTGTGAGGGATCAGCCTTCCGGTTCGTAAGCCAAGTTGGGCGCCAGCCAGCGTTCCATTTCGGAAAGAGGCAGGCCCTTGCGCTCGGCATAGTCGCTTACCTGATCCCGGTTGATCTTACCCACGGCAAAGTATCGGGACTTCGGATGGCTGAAGTAGAGCCCGCTAACCGAAGCGGTGGGTACCATTGCCTTGCTTTCCGTCAGCCACATGCCTGTGTGTTCCTCTACCGACAGGAGCTCCCACAACAGATCTTTCTCCGTGTGATCGGGACTTGCCGGATAGCCTATGGCCGGGCGTATGCCGGTATATTTTTCAGCGATCAGCGCCTCATTGGTGAGGGATTCCGTTTTTGCATAGCCCCAATAGGTTCTACGTACCTGCTCATGCAACCACTCGGTCAACGCTTCGGCCAAACGGTCTGCCAGTGCCTTGAGCATGATGGCGCGGTAGTCATCGTGATCTTTTTCGAATTCAGCAATCTTTTCATCGATGCCGATACCGGCAGTACAGGCAAAAGCGCCCAAGTAGTCAGGTTTGCCGCTGGAGACGGGCGCTACATAATCTGACAGGCACTCATTGTACTTACCGTCGGGCTGACGACCTTGCTTACGCAGATTGTTGAATGTGGTGAGTATCTGCTGGCGGGAGCCGTCACTGTAAACCCGAATATCATCGCCTTCTGCATTGGCTGGAAACAGGCCGACAATAGCGGTTGCCCCAAGCCATTGTTCATCGATGATCTGGCGAAGCATAGTTTGCGCATCGGCAAACAGCTTGCCTGCTTCCTCGCCTTTTTTCGGGTCGTCGAGAATTTGTGGGTAACGTCCCTTGAGTTGCCAGGCATGGAAAAAGAAGGTCCAGTCTATATAGTCTGTCAGTACTTCAATGGATATGTTTTGCAGAGCCAACAAGCTGGCGCAGGGTAGATTATTCTTAGGTTCGGCAAGCCTGATGAGACGGCTGTTTCTGGGAGGCTCAACCCCTGGTTGGCAAAGCTCTGGTGTGATGGATTCGAAGTCGGACCAGTCAATAGATGTCGGATTGGCCCTGGCTTCTGCGATCGGAATCAGATTACGTGCCTCGTTGACTCCCGCTCGACGCTGACGCACCGTTTCGTATTCCGTCCGTAGTTTAGTGACGTAGTCATCACGATGTTCATCGGAGAGCAAGCTCGAGGCAACACCCACCGCACGGGAGGCATCCGGCACATAGACCACGGGATGGTCATACTGTGGTTCAATTTTTACCGCAGTGTGGGCGATAGAGGTGGTGGCGCCACCAATCATCAGTGGTTGCGTCATGCCGAGTCGCTGCAGCTCTTTGGCTACGTGGACCATCTCATCCAGAGAAGGCGTGATGAGTCCGGAGAGGCCGATGATATCGACCTCCATTTCTTTGGTCTTCTGTAAAATGGTATCGGCGGAAACCATCACGCCGATATCGATGACCTCGTAGTTATTGCACTGGAGGACTACGCCAACGATATTTTTACCGATATCGTGTACGTCACCTTTGACCGTGGCCATGAGAATCTTGCCCCGGGCCTTGGCACCACATTCGGCTTTCTCCGCTTCCAGATAAGGTTCCAGATAGGCGACCGCTTTCTTCATGACCCGGGCTGATTTGACCACCTGGGGCAGGAACATCTTACCTGCACCGAAGAGGTCACCAACCACGTTCATGCCGTCCATCAGCGGTCCTTCGATCACATTCAGGGTGCGGGTGGATTGCTGTCTCGCCTCTTCCGTGTCCTCGTCGATGAATTCGGTGATACCTTTCACCAGGGCGTGTTGAAGACGTTTGTTGACTGGCCAGGATCGCCACTCAGCATCCTCCTTGACCGCAACGGTACCACCGTCGTTCTGGTATTTTGGCGCCAGTTCCACCAGTCGCTCACCGGCCTGGGGATCACGATTGAGTACCACATCCTCGACCGCATCACGCAGTTCGGTGGACAGGTCGTCGTAGACCGCAAGCTGACCCGCATTGACAATGCCCATATCCATACCCGCCTGGATGGCGTGGTAGAGGAAGGCGGCGTGAATCGCCTCTCGCACCGGATTGTTGCCGCGAAAGGAGAAGGAGACATTCGAGACGCCACCGGAGATCAAGGCGTGTGGTAGAGCCTGTTTGATCTCCCGGGTGGCCTCGATGAAATCGACCCCGTAGTTATCGTGCGCCTCGATGCCGGTAGCGATGGCAAAGATATTGGGATCAAAGATGATATCTTCCGCAGGGAAGCCGACCTCCTCGGTGAGCAGCCGGTAGGCCCTGCTGCAGATCTCCACCTTGCGTTCACGGGTATCGGCCTGACCGGTTGTGTCGAAAGCCATGACGATGACCGCTGCACCATAACGGTGACAGAGCTTGGCCTGCTCGAGAAATTTGGCCTCTCCCTCTTTCATGGAGATGGAGTTGACAATGGGCTTGCCCTGCACGCATTTCAGCCCGGCCTCGATGATTTCCCACTTGGAAGAGTCGATCATCACCGGCACCTTGGCGATGTCCGGCTCACCGGCGCACAGATTGAGAAAACGCTGCATGGCGGCGACACCATCGAGCATCGCCTCATCCATATTGACGTCCACCACCTGGGCGCCGTTTTCTACCTGCTCGCGGCATACGTCCAGTGCCTCATCATACTGTTCGTTGAGGACCAGGCGTTTGAATTTGGCCGAGCCGGTGACATTGGCACGCTCACCGACGTTGACGAAAAGTGTCTCGGGGCCGATGTTGAGGGGTTCCAGGCCAGAGAGACGGCACTGTTTTTCGATCTCCGGCAGACGCCGTGGGGGCTTGTCGGCTACCGCCTCGGCAATCGCAGCAATGTGTTGCGGCGTGGTACCGCAGCAACCGCCGACAATGTTGAGAAAACCGCTGTCTGCCCATTCGGCGATATAGTCCGCCATGTGTGCCGCATCCAGATCATATTCACCGAACTCGTTAGGCAGCCCGGCATTGGGATGCGCTGAGACATAGGTCTCGGCGATGCGCGACATCTCCTCCACGTATTGGCGCAGCAGGTCGGGCCCCAGGGCACAGTTAAGGCCGATGGAGATGGGTCTGGCATGACGCAGACTGTTGTAAAAAGACTCTGTGGTCTGGCCGGAAAGTGTGCGTCCAGATTGGTCGGTAATGGTGCCGGAGATCATTACCGGCAGGCGTACCTGGTCCTCTTCGAAGACCTGTTCACAAGCAAACACGGCTGCCTTGGCATTGAGCGTGTCGAAGATGGTTTCGATCAGCAGCAGATCGCTGCCTCCGGCTATCAGGCTGCGGGTTGCCTCAGCGTAAGCGCTCACTAACTCATCAAAGCTGGTATTACGGGCACCAGGATCGTTGACGTCCGGTGAGAGGGAAGCGGTTCGGTTGGTAGGGCCGAGTACACCCGCCACAAAACGAGGTTTTTCCGGGGTGGAGAGCTTGTCTGCCGCCTCCCGCGCCAGACGCGCGCCAGCCTCGCTCATCTCATAGGCCAGTGTCTGCATCTCGTAGTCGGCCATGGAGATACGATTGGCGCCGAAGGTATTGGTTTCGACAATATCGGCACCGGCCTCCAGGTAGGCCTCATGGATGCCGCGGATGATATCCGGCTGGGTCAACACCAGCAGGTCGTTATTGCCTTTGAGGTCACTCGGCCAATCACTGAAGCGTTCGCCCCGGTAGTCGCTCTCCTCCAGTTTGTGACGCTGGATCATCGTTCCCATGGCGCCGTCGAGGATCAGAATCCGCTCCTGCAGGAGGGATTCGATGGATTGCTCGGCGGTTTGCGGGCTTCTGGCGATCATCAGGCTTCTCAGGTTTTATGAAAAATGGCCGCCAATTATAGAGTGCCGCAGAGGGGCAGGCGAATTATCGTGTCTTCTGGGCTATATCTATTTGAAAACGACACAATTTGAGAGATATACATCGTGAAACAAGCTTTTCTGGTCGATGACTCGAAGTCAGCTCGTATCGTGCTGAGCCGCCTGTTGAAAAAGAGCGGCTTCGACGAGGTGGAAATGGCGGTGTCCGGAGAGGAGGCCCTGGAGCAGCTAAAGGCCATTACGCCGGATGCGATTTTTGTCGATTTCCTGATGGATGGGTTGGAAACCATCAATGAAATCAAGAAAGACCCGCGCTTTGTCAGCACGCCAGTGGTGATGTGTACCGCTAAGGAAGCTCTGAACGAATCCATCGATTGAGGGATAATGGTGCACATTCTAGGCCAATCATTATATAGACCCCATGAAGCAAAC
>JAHXHT010000206.1 GCA_025656435.1 Candidatus Thiodiazotropha sp. (ex Gloverina cf. vestifex)
ACAGTCACAATTACGGCCATACAACCGCGCCTACGCCTATCGGGGACTAATCGCCTCGGCTTTCAGCCTTCCATGGCGATCAGCGGTCGAATGGTCAGATTACACACAGAGGCTGTCATGCCAGCCTCAACAGTATTTATAGTAGAAGACCATGTCGTGGTACGCGAGGCGCTGGTAGGGCTGCTTGAAATCGAGGGTTATCACGTCAAGGCATACTCAACTGCCACTGATTTTCTCAATGCCTATCAACCCGATACCCCAGGCTGCTTACTCCTCGATATTAATTTACCCGACATGACGGGTATTAGGCTTCAAGACCTGTTGGCAGAGAAACAACTGCATATTCCGATAATCTTCCTGACCGGCCAGGCAAGCGTATCCAATACCATCCAGGCATTCAGGAAGGGTGCAATCGATCTCCTCGAGAAACCTGTTTCGGACGAGATGTTGCTTGAGCGAATAGACGAAGCACTCGAAATTGACGCCAAAGCACGATCCAAAGCATTGAAGCAGTCTGCAATTCGGCAACGGATTGATCGATTGACAAAACGGGAGGTGGAAGTGATGGAACTCCTCGCCTCGGGTTACTCAAATAAACAGATGGCGCAGGAGTTGGATATCAGCTATCGAACCGTTGAGATCCACCGACGACGCGTTTATGAAAAGACGGAGGTTGAATCACTCGCAGAACTGATAGAATTGGTACATGTCATCGGATTTTTAAAGCGAAGTAGCGTTACCTAATAAGGGACTCCTCGCAATAGATGTGATATTTTCTTAACTGTATTTGCTGAACTGTTCTACCTTCTCAATAGCAATGCTTTCATCTCCCTCACTGCCTGATCCAGGCCTGTAATGACTGCACGGCAAATAATTGCATGGCCAATATTGAGCTCAGTGATGCTGTTTATGCCAAGGACCGCTTTTACATTATGATAATCAAGGCCGTGCCCCGCATTGACCTGCAAGCCTAACTGCTGGCCGTAATCCACTGCCTGGATAATTCGCTCAAGCTCACTATGCCGCCCTTTATCGTTGCGTGCATCAGCATAGTGTCCAGTGTGTATCTCGACCACAGGCGCACCCACATCTTTAGCGGCATCCAGCTGTTTGGTATCTGCATCGATAAAGAGTGAGACCCGTATACCGGCATCTTTCAGTTCACTGCAGTAATCCTTCATGTAATCTAGATTGCCGACCACATCGAGTCCGCCTTCGGTGGTTAACTCTTCTCGCTTCTCAGGTACCAGACAACAATCATGTGGACGAAATCGTGTGGCGATCGCAGCCATCTCTGCGGTTGCGGCCATTTCCAGATTCATGCGCGTCTGCAGGATATCCGATAGTATTTCCACATCTCTGTCCTGGATATGCCGTCTGTCTTCTCTTAGATGTAATGTAATGGCATCAGCACCCGCCTGTTCTGCTACCAGCGCAGCTTGTATCGGTTCCGGATAGCGGGTACCGCGTGCTTGCCGCAGTGTCGCCACATGATCGATATTCACACCAAGCAGTATCTCGTTTTGCACGTTAGTCAACCTATTCAAATAACCATTATTTGAGTCCCTGAAAGAGCTCACGGCTCTTGAGGGGTTTGTCACCCAGATAGAATGCCAGAATTCGTCGCATCAATCTTTTCGCCTCAGCGACGCCCTGCTCATCCAGATTTTTCCTATTATGCAGATGGAGCAGCGTTCGTCCATGCAACAGATCGTCTAGCTTGGCATCAGAGAACTTATATGGACCCTGCTCCACCACGTAGTGGTAGGATTCCTCTGCCATCACAGGTTCCCCCGTATCCGCTGTATGATCGAGCAGCAACCCATAACCGAGCTCTTGTAACAGCACTAACTCGAACTCACGCAGACACTGGTCTGCCGACTCGTGAGAGGCCAGCCTTTCAAGTGTGTGTACATAGTGAACGTAGAGTGTGGGAAAGGGATCTTTGCGTTCCAGCAGTCGCATGAGCAATTCATTCAGATAAAAACCACAATAGAGCTTCTCCCGCGATAGGGTCTGAGGCCGACCCTCCAGCTCTACATGAATAAGTTGTTTGATTTCACCCCTGCCACTGAGCGACACAAGTAGCGGTACAAACGGTTGTAACACCACAGAGCGGTTTGAACGTGTTGATTTGGCGCCTTTGGCAATTGCCGGCAGCCTACCCTCGTGGGGGGTGAACAGCTCCAGTAACAGACTGGTGTTACGATAGTCCCGCCTGTGGATGATACAGGCCGGAAAGAGTTCATGCCGAGTCACAGGCAATCAGTTTCTTCAATGGATACAAATACATTTCGCTGCGAGCAATCAGTCGCCGTAACCCAACCTTTCCAATGCCGCCTGATCACTGGACCAACTCTTTTTTACCTTGACCCAAATCTCCAAGTGCACCTTGGTATCGAAGAATTTTTCCATCGACTTCCTGGCTTGTGTCGCCATCTCCTTCAGTGCCAGACCATCCTTTCCAATGATGATGCCCTTTTGTCCTTGTTTCTCCACCCAAATCACGGCGTGTATACGATAGCGTCCGGTCAGTTCTTCAAACTTTTCTATCTCCACCGACGCCGCATAAGGTAGTTCCTTGGCATATCGGCGTGTGATCTGTTCACGGATCATTTCAGCCGCAAAAAACTTTTCCGGTCTGTCTGTCAGTTGATCTTCCGGAAATATTTTTTCATTGAGTGGCAGCGACTGCAAAACCCGCTCTTCAAGACTTTCCAAATTATTTCCACGTTTTGCTGACAGTGGAATGATCTCAATGAAAGCATGACGTGATGACATTTCTGAAAGATATGGCAGCAACGTCTCTTTTTCATTCACCCGATCGACTTTGTTGATAGCAAGAATAGTCGGTACTTCCAACTGCTGTATCATCGTCAATACCTTTTCATCCTCCTTCGTCCAACGCAGTGCCTCGACAACGAAGACCAAAAGGTCCACATCATTTAACGCACTCCTGGCTGTACGATTGAGGTATCGATTCATTGCATTGTCTGAACGGTCGTGAATACCGGGCGTATCCACATAGACCACCTGCCCATGATCGAAAGTCTTGATACCAAGAATCGCATGTCGGGTGGTCTGCGCCTTGTGAGAGGTAATGGCCAACCTAACACCCAGTATCCTATTGAGGAGTGTCGACTTACCGACGTTAGGACGTCCAACGATAGCCACATAGCCGCAATGTTCTGTAGATTTATTCATGATTTAATGTGCTTAGCATACGGGCAGCAGCGTCTTGCTCGGCCTTGCGACGGCTGGCGCCGGTGCCCTTCATCTGTTGATCGAGTTCGGCAACCGTACACAAGACACTGAACATCTGCTCGTGAGGATCACCGCTGATTTCTGTGACATCATAGGTTGGCAGATCGAGCTTTCGCGCCTGCAATAGCTCCTGCAATCTGGTTTTAGGATCTTTCTGGTGGTCTTCGAGGTTTAGTCCCTGCAAGCGCTTGGAAAAAATAGTGAGGATGACCTCACGTGCTCTCTCATAACCGCCATCAAGATAGATGGCTGCAAAGATTGCTTCAACACCATCCGCCAGAATCGATGAGCGGGTATGACCACCACTCCTTAGCTCTCCTGAACCCAATGTCAGGTAATCACCGAGAGTGTATTCACGAGCGATCTCGGCCAGGGTATCTCGCTTTACCAGAGAGGATCGAAGACGGCTCAATTGGCCTTCACTGGCATGAGAGAAATGTCGGAACAGCGCATCTGCGATCACAAACCCTAGAATGGCATCACCAAGATATTCCAATCGCTCGTTGTTTTTGCCGCCGGCACTACGGTGTGTCAGCGCCTGTTCGATGAGCTGTTGATCGGTGAATTGATACCCCAGTTGCCTACAGAGGTTATCGATAGCCGGCATCAATTGGAGATGAGCTCGATCGAATCTTCAAATACCATCACCATAGACAGATTACCAACGACGTCACGCCGCTCTTCATACTTGATAGTGATATTTGTAACACCACCGCTGCGCTTGATAGAAACTTCATCTTTGGTGAGGCGATAAACGCTATTCATATCCAAGCGACGAAAAAGTATCTTTCTTATTTCCGACACAGACTTACGACTGAGGAGTGGCTCATCCTTTAGTGACTCCAGTGATTTCCTTATTGTAAAGTGCTCCAAATAGACAGGGGTAATCTTAAGGCCGACCATCACCATAAAACCCACAACTATGAGTACCACCAACCAGCTGATGAAGGTTAATCCCTGCTGTTTTTGTTTACTACGCATCCGAGTCACCTTATTTTGACTGTCTAGGGAAGCTCTGAACGAATCGTTTGTCAGCGAACGTTTCCTCTCGCTTGCTTCAAAACTGCCATGAGCGAAGAAAAACAGTGCATT
>JAHXHT010000207.1 GCA_025656435.1 Candidatus Thiodiazotropha sp. (ex Gloverina cf. vestifex)
ACGGTCGCAATTACGGCCATACAACCGCGCCTACGCCTATCGGGGACTAATCGCCTCGGCTTTCAGCCTTCCATGGCGATCAGCGAGTGAAACCACTTCTTCCTGTTCAGGTCTCGATGGATTCGCCACACTCTCGGCAGTCTGCACCGCTGTGCTGTCCTTTGGCTTGATTCCCATCTGCACAACGGGATGACGCCAGTAGGGATCGAGACCGGATAGCGTTTTATCCATCACCTCGTCACTGCCGCCGATCTGTCGACGCAATACCCCACCAATACCCATGCCACCCTGTTCCGACAGGTGCAGGGAGAGCTGCTGGTCGTACATATCCTGATAGAAACGGGTACGGTCACTGTCGAAGATGCCGCCACCGAAGCTGGCCTGACGCATCTGCTTGACCATCATCTGCACAAACAGGGATTCAAACTGTTTGGCGACTTTTTCCGTGGCGCCGGATTGATCCTCCCGCGCCTGATGCTTGAGCGCAGCGAGGCCGGAAAAATCGTGATAGAGGGAAGGGGAACCGTTGACCATTCAGATCACCAACAATTCGGCACGCAGGGCGCCCGCCTCTTTCAAGGCTTCCAGAATGGCGACCAGATCACTGGGGGCCGCACCGACTTCATTCACCGCACGCACCACCTCGTCCAATGAGACACCCGGATTGAACAGGAACATTCTGTCCTTGCCCTCTTCCGTGATCGCCACGTCGCTTTGGGGAACCACTGCCGTCTGACCACGGGCAAAGGCACCGGGCTGGGAGACCGCGGTCTGCTCACTGATACTGACCACCAGGCTGCCATGGGAAACGGCAGCGGGATAGACCCGCACCTGGCTGTTGATCACCACTGTGCCGGTACGTGAGTTGATGATTATCTTGGCAGAGCTGGCCGCCGGTTTCACATCCAACTCTTCCAGCATGGAGATAAAAGTCACCTTTTGTCCTGGGTCTTTCGGTGCATTGACACGGATCGAGGTGGAATCCATCGCCTTGGCGGTACCGGGACCGATGGTCAGGTTGATCGATTCTGCTACCCGCATGGCGGTAGTGAAATCACCGTCGTGCAGATTGAGCGTAATCAATGGCGCCTTGTTGAAGCTGTTAGGCACTTCCCGTTCAACCGAAGCACCATTGGGAATACGACCGGCACTGGGAATATTGACTGTGATTTTGGAACCATCCTGCCCCTCGCCACTCAGACCGCCCACCACCAGGTTACCCTGAGCCAGCGCATAGTTGTTGCCATCAGCACCTTTCAGCGGCGTCATTAAGAGTGTGCCGCCGCGCAGGCTCTTGGCATTACCCAGAGAAGAGACCGTGATATCAAACTGCTGACCCAGCTTACTGAAGGGAGGCAGATCGCCGTGTACGATCACCGCCGCGGCATTCTTCGGTTTGATATTCACGCCTTCAGGGATCTGCACGCCCAACTGGGAGAGCATGTTTTTCAGACTGTTGATGGTATAGGGCGAATCGGTGTCCTTGTCGCCGGTCCCATTCAGACCCACGATCAAACCGTAGCCGATTAACTGATTGCTGCGCACCCCTTGGATAGATGCCAGGTCTTTAATCCGCTCAGCCAGTACCGGTTGCGAGATCAATGTCATGGCAACTGCCAGTACGAGGAGGATGCTTGAGATTGGTGTGCGTTTCATCTCGATTTACCTCAGAAAGGAAACAGTGCGCTGTTGAAAAAGCGGGTCAGCCAACCCTGGGAGTTGGCATCGGCCAGGGCGCCCTCACCCACATAACTGATCGTGGGATCGGCAATGCGGGTTGACTGCACCGTATTTTGCGGTGTGATGTCCTGTGGCCGGACGATCCCGGCAAGACGGACATATTCGTATCCCTGATTGATACCGATACGTTTCTCACCCCGCACATAGAGATTGCGGTTGGGCAATACTTCGACCACGGTGACCGTGATATTACCGCTCAGGGCGTTACTCTGGCTGGCGCTGCCGTCACCACTGAAATCGTTGGAAGATGACAGATCGAAGGCCAGATTGTTGTCGGTGTTACTGACCAAGGGAATAATATCTGGGACATTGAACTGCGGTGTAGAACCGAACAGGGTCGGGTTGGTGACGCTCACCTCGCCTGTTTTGGCGGTGGTGGTGGACGCTGATTTGTTAGCCTGTGTATTCTCCACCAACGTAACTGTCAGCAGATCACCCACACGACGGGCCACAATATCCTCGAACCAGATCATTTCGTACCCGGCCTGGTAGATGGAGCCGTTACCGCTGGGTGCGGGTGGTGGCATCACCGGCCGCATGGGGGCGTACTCAGCATCCCGTTTTGGACCCGTGCTCTGACAGCCACTGAGTACAAAAGCCGCAACCAGTGCGAGGACGATGAGGATGATCTGGCGCTTCATCAGTCTATCTCCGATCAGAGCTGTTGGTTCACGTAGGAGAGCATCTCGTCCGTGGTGGAGATGGCTTTGGAGTTCATCTCATAGGCCCGTTGTGTCTCGATCATATTGACCAGCTCTTCGACCACATTCACGTTCGAGCTCTCCAGCGCACCCTGGATCAGGGTACCGGTGCTATCGCTGCCGGGAATCGCCGTATTGACCCCGCCACTGGCGTTGGTCTCGCGGAACAGGTTGTCACCGATCGGCTCCAATCCCTGGGGATTCACAAAGTAGGCAAGTTCGACCTGACCGACCTGCGTCGGCGTCGTATTGCCGGATTGCAAGACGGAGACCACACCGTCCGAACCGATCGTCATACTGGTGGAGTCGGAGGGAACCGTCATGGCCGGCTGCAGCTCATAACCGTTAGGCGTCACAATGATGCCGTCAGCAGTCAGGCTGAAGGTACCGTCCCGGCTATAGACGATGTTGCCGTCCGGGTGCAGAACCTGGAAATAGCCCTTGCCCTGAATCGCCACATCCAGCGAATTGCCGGTCTGCACGATATTGCCCTGGCTGTGTTCTTTCTGCGTCGCCACAACTTTGACACCGGTACCGAGCATCAGGCCTGACGGCAGCTCGGTGTTCTCCGAAGACTGGGCACCCACCTGTCGCAGGTTTTGATAGATGAGATCGTTGAATACCGGGCGGTCCCGCTTGAAACCGGTGGTATTTACGTTTGCGAGGTTATTCGCGATCACGGACATATTGGTCTGCTGGGCATCCAATCCGGTTTTTGCGATCCAGAGTGCGGGGTACATACGCGCTTCCTCTTCTTTTCTGTTGTCTGTTTAAATCAAGTTCTGCAAATAGCCTGCCAACATCAGCTCATACGCATGAGCGAGGCAGAGGCGCTATCGAGTTCTTCGGAGGTCTTCATCATCTTGACCTGCATCTCGAACTTGCGGGAAAGCTCGATCATGTTGACCAGAGCGTCAGCCACATTCACGTTACTGCTCTCCAGCGAGCCGGATGCCAGCAAGACTAGGGCGTCAGCACCGGCCTCTTCTCCGCTGTTCATGTGCATCAGGCCGTCATCGCCCTTGGTCATCTGATCGATGGCGGGGTTGACCATCTTGATGCGGTCAATGATTGCCAGCGCATCGGGGTGGAGCCCTCGGGCAGGATGGTAATGGTGCCGTCCGGTGCAATCTCGATCTTCTCGAAAGGCGGCAAGGCAATCGGCCCACTGTTGCCGATCAGCGGCAAACCTTCGCCGTTGGTGACCAGGCCGTTGGCATCGATCTTCAGATCACCCCTGCGGGTATAGGCCTCAGACCCATCCGATGCCTGTACGGCAAAAAAACCCTCACCCTTGACCGCTACATCGAACGGGTTACCGGTGGCCTGCTCCGAGCCCTTCTCAAAGTTGATGTCAGGCCGCTCATCCAGGGCGTAGACCCGAGTCGGAAAACCCTGCCCAAACACAGGCATACTGCGGAATTGGTTCAAATCCTCCATAAAACCCGGCGTGTTCACATTGGCCAGATTATTGGAGTTGTTAGCCTGTGCGATCAGGGTCTCTTTGGCACCGCTCATGGCGACAAAAATCATGCGATCCATGGATTGGCTCCCGTCTCTTGCTTTATGATTCAGCTTTCCGGCTTGCTCGAGGGAAATGTCCAAGCGTGTCGCTACCTCGTGAAAGATTTTGGGACATCCGAGTCCCCAAAATCGACTCGCCAACGCGACAGCCGTTATGCCCCGACCGTCCTGCGTCCGCCACGATTCCGTATTGCACATTGCAGCAGAGCTGCTTGTGCACTACTCCATCATGACTCCCGCAAATGACTCTACGGCGTTTCGGATGCGCTCTCTGTATGCCCTACATCGCTCCCTAACGGTCACAATTACGGCCATACAACCGCGCCTACGCCTATCGGGGACTAATCGCCTCGGCTTTCAGCCTTCCATGGC
>JAHXHT010000208.1 GCA_025656435.1 Candidatus Thiodiazotropha sp. (ex Gloverina cf. vestifex)
CCCTAACGGTCACAATTACGGCCATACAACCGCGCCTACGCCTATCGGGGACTAATCGCCTCGGCTTTCAGCCTTCCATGGCGATCAGCGGCTGTATTGAAGGATTCAGCGCAGACCCTCGAAGATGAAACCGTCCTAGGTGATCGCTGCAACATGGGCTTTGCCGGCACCCTGGTCAATCGCGGCCGGGGCCGGGGCGTAGTCGCGGCCACCGCACTCTCCACGGAGCTGGGCGCCATTGCGGCCGCCGTGCTCACCAAACCACCGGCCAAGGCGCCGCTGCTGGTACGCATGGAACAGTTCACCCAGCGGGTGGCCATCATCGTCGGCGTCGCCGCGCTGCTGATGGCGGCAGTCGCACTGAGCCAGGGCATGCCCTTGGAGGAGATCTTTTTCCTCGCGGTGGCGCTGGCGGTCTCCGTCATTCCTGAGGGGTTGCCCGTGGCCCTCACCGTGGCCCTGGCGGTGGGCATGCGGCGCATGGTCAAGCGGCATGTGATCATCCGCCGCCTGGTGGCCGTGGAGGGGCTCGGCTCCTGCACCTTCATCGCCACCGACAAGACCGGCACCCTCACTGTCAATCAGCTCACGGCCAAACAACTCCTATTTCCTCACGGAGAGCAGTTGCAGATCACCGGTGAGGGCATGTCACCAGAAGGTGAGATCCTGAGCGGGCCGGGTGAACCCGCCCCCCATCTGAACGACATGGTCGAATCCCTCTGCCAGACGGCCGTTCTCGCCAACGAGGGATTCCTCGGCCGTCGCGACCATGCCTGGACCCACCACGGCGATGCGGTGGATGTGGCGCTGCTGGTATTGGCCCACAAAGCGGGGGTGGTGAAGGCGGAGACCGAGAACAGCTATCCGCCAATCAAATCGATACCCTACGAATCGGAACAGGGCTTCTCCGCCAACCTGAATCGGGTCGACGGCAACCAACAGGCCTTCGTCAAAGGGGCGCTGGAAAGGCTCCTACCCATGTGCGACCGCATCCCGACCCCCTCGGGTCCGGAACCTCTGTTGATCGAACAGGCGACACAACAGGCCCAGGCGCTGGCCGAACAGGGTTATCGTGTGCTCGCCTTCGCCAAAGGGGATGTGCAGCTGAGCGAGAACGAGGTCCTCTCCCGGGAGCATCTCACCGGCCTGACCCTGATCGGTCTAGTGGGGATGATCGACCCCCTCCGGCCGGAGGCCAAAGCTGCCGTCGCCGACTGCCACAAGGCGGGCATCGAGGTGGCGATGGTCACCGGCGACCATCCAGCCACCGCCGCCACCATCGCCCGCGAACTCGATCTGATCGAGCGGCCGCAGCAGGTGGTCACAGGCAACCAACTGAAACAGGCCGAAACCACAGAGGCCATCGACAGGATCACACGCGACGCCCGGGTCTATGCCCGGGTCGAACCCCAGCAGAAACTGGAGATCGTGCAGTCGCTGCAGCGCAACGGCCACTTCGTCGCCGTCAGCGGCGGCGTCGCCATGGGCGAATGCGGCACGGATGTGGCGCGGGAGACCGCCGAGCTGATCATCACCGACGACAACTTCGCCTCCATCGTCGCCGGCGTCGAAGAGGGGCGCATCGCCTACGCCAACGTGCGCAAGGTGATCTTTCTACTCATCTCCACCGGCGCGGCGGAACTGGTCCTCTTCACCCTGGCCCTGTTGACCGGCCTGCCGCTACCGCTGCTCGCAGTACAACTGCTCTGGCTCAACCTGGTGACCAACGGCATCCAGGATGTGGCCCTGGCCTTCGAACCCGGCGAGGGCCACGAACTCAAGCATCCCCCACGAGACCCCAAGGAGTCGATCTTCAACCGCATCATGATCGAACGGGTTGTGGTCTCCGCCCTGATCATCGGCATCGCCGCCTTTATCATCTTTCAGATGCTGATCTCTCAGGGGTATACCGTCGACGAAGCCCGCAACGGCACCCTGCTGCTGATGGTGTTGTTTGAAAACATCCACGTCTTCAACTGCCGCTCAGAGACCCGCTCGGCCTTCACCCACAACCCGCTGCGTAATCCGATCCTCCTGTTCGGCACCCTGGCTGCCCAGCTGATCCACATCGGTGCCATGTACACCCCCTGGATCAGCGACGTCCTCGGCATCCAGCCCGTATCCCCGTGGAATTGGTTCCAGTTGTTGCTGGTCGCACTCTCTGTGCTGATCGCCATGGAATTGCAGAAGATCTATCTCCGCCGGCTGTCAGATAAGCAGTAGCGGCAAGTGACTCATTTTGACTCATCAAACCCATGAATATCGTCGGTGATGAGTCAAATAAACTCGCCGTTGATTCAAGAGAAGTCGCCGATGACACGAATTAACTCGATGTTGGTTTGAAACAACCCGACGTCGACAGAAAAAGCGTTGACGGTGACATGGAACGACCCGTCGATGACTAAAAAAGAGTCGGCGATGACTCAAAACAACCCGGTGTCGACAAAAAAAGGGGAGTGTAAAAACCCCTGTGTAAATGGCAATCTGTAACCCCAGAGAAAGGACAGAACCATGCCATTAGATGACCACTTGATTGATCAGTTACTGGAAGGTTGTAGCACCCCGGAGGAGATCCTGGGTGAGAGCGGTTTGCTTAAGCGTCTGACGCAAAGGATCGCCGAACGTGCGCTGGAAGCGGAGATGGACCATCATCTGGGCTACCCCAAGCATGATGCGGCCGGCAACAACAGTGGCAACGCCCGCAACGGCAAAAGCAGCAAGACGGTTCGCAGTGAGCAGGGCGCCTTAGACCTGCAGGTGCCGAGAGACCGCAACAGTACCTTTGAACCCAAGCTGGTCAAAAAGGGTGAGAGACAGCTCGGGGGTTTCGACGACCGAATCGTCTCACTCTATGCCAAGGGGATGAGCACGCGGGATATTCAGAGCCATTTTCTGGAAGTCTACGGCGTTGAGGTCTCGGCCACTTTCATCTCGCAAGTGACCCAGGCGGTGCTGGAGGAGGTGAGCGCCTGGCAGCAGTGGCCGTTGGAGGTGCTCTACCCGATCGTCTATCTGGACGCCCTGGTGGTACGCAGTCGTGCTGCCGGCACGGTGCAGAACCGGGCGACCTGGCGCTGGGCATCAACTGTGATGGCGAGAAGGAACTGCTGGGGCTCTGGATGGAACGACACGAGGGGGCCAAGTTTTGGTTGTCGGTGTTGAACGAACTGAAGAACCGGGGCGTGCAGGATATCTTCATCGCCTGTGTCGATGGACTGCAAGGCTTTCCCGAGGCGATTGAAGCGGTCTACCCGCACACCCGGGTACAGCGGTGCATTGTGCATCAGGTCCGCCACTCGTTACGCTATGTGAGTTTGAAACAGCGCTCGGCGGTGGCGGCCGATCTCAAGCGCATCTATACCGCGCCCACCATCCAGGCAGGCGAGCAGGCCTTGGCATCATTTGCCAAGAAGTGGGACAGTCAGCATCCTTCGATCAGTCGTGCCTGGCGGCATAACTGGACGTACCTGAGCACCTTCTACGACTATCCACCCGAGATACGCAAGATCATCTATACGACCAATGCGATCGAGTCTCTTAACGCTTCTTTGCGCAAGGTGACCAAGACACGTCGTTCATTCCCGACGGATGAAGCCGCGATCAAAGTGTTGTACTTGGCGATACTTCAGTTATCGAAGAAGTGGTATCGCCCCATTGCCAACTGGAAGCAGGCGATGAGTCAGTTCAGTATTATGTATGGGGAGCGGGTCCCCACTTCATGAAAGGCCGTTTACACAGGAAATTTTACATACCCAAAAAAAGAGTCAATGTTGAGTCCATAAGCGTCTCAGCCGACTAAAATTCAGTCAATCGAGACTCCCGGCAAGCCACCCCAGGGCCAAATATAATCGTCAGCGACAAAAATTGAGTAAAGAGCGAAAAAAGAAAGCGCGTGGCTCACGACCTCTGACTCACTTAAGCTTGCCTCGATGAGGATCACTCCCGAAATCATCGGTTTTATAGGAAATAGATAGACAAAGGTAGCTCATGTAGGAAAAAGCCTACAGACAACAGCCAACCGATCTGGCATCTTTCAGGCAACAAAGAAAAACCTATTGAAAATCATGAGTATGTAGAGTTTTATATAGATATTGAATTTTTCATAAGCCATACCATAGACACGTACATACTGAGAACTTTTGGCGATATAACACAATATCCGTGCCAGCGGCATATCACGATATTTGCACCGGCTATATGACACGCTGTTTTGCATCAGAATACAAGCGTGTCGCTACCTCGTGAAAGATTTTGGGACATCCGAGCCCCCAAAATCGACTCGCCAACGCGACAGCCGTTATGCCCCGACCGTCC
>JAHXHT010000209.1 GCA_025656435.1 Candidatus Thiodiazotropha sp. (ex Gloverina cf. vestifex)
GTCGGGGCATAACGGCTGTCGCGTTGGCGAGTCGATTTTGGGGACTCGGATGTCCCAAAATCTTTCACGAGGTAGCGACACGCTTGATATGTTGGAATTGTGCAACACCACGCATGAAAGACGAATAGGGAGCTTGTGATGGGTAAAATTTTTAAGGTGCTTGGCTGGCTCTTCGGGATGCTGGTGGTCCTGGTTGTTGCCGCCATCATTCTGGTGCCCATGTTCGTGGACCTGAATGATCATAAGGAGAGGATCATCGCAGAGGTGCAGAAAGCAACCGGTCGGGATCTCGGTATTGCTGGTGATATCGAGCTTTCGGTCTTCCCCCGTTTTGCGCTTGAGCTGAATGGGCTGAGCCTCAGCAACGCAGCGGGCTTCGAGGGAGATAACTTTGCCGCAGTCAAGCATGCCCAGGTTAGGGTCAATATGATTCCTCTGCTTTTTAAACAGGTGTTGGAAGCGGATACCGTGCAGATTGATGGGCTGACCCTCAATCTTGCCAAGGCCAAAGACGGAACAACGAATTGGGACGATATGCTGGGTAAGGAGTCGTCGTCAGAGGAGACTGACCTGGCTGCAGATTCACCTCCGGGTGACGGTGGCATGATGGCTGTCTCCGTAGGCGGCGTGACCATTACGGATGCGCGTGTGGTCTGGGATGATCGTTCCACTGGGGAGCGCTACGAGATAGCGAGTCTCAATCTGGAAGCCGGTGAGATTACCCCCGGACGCTCTGTCGATATCAGTTTCGGTACGAGCCTGGAGAGCCGCAAACCAGTGATGAAGGGGACGCTTGAGTTGACCGGGCGGTTGATGATGGATGATCAGGGCCAGACGATCACCCTCGACGATCTGGATCTGAAGTCAGATTTCACCGGAGAAGGGTTACCCGAAGATGGGATTCGTGCACTGATTCAGGCGGATATCCGCTTTGATCAGGCCAATGATACACTGGATGTGAAGGATCTCAGTGTGACATCCGGAGCGCTCGCCTTGAATGGTGAATTGCAGGGCATGCAGATTCAGAGTAATCCCAAGCTGGAGGGTAAGTTCAAACTGGCAAAGTTCAGTCCCCGTGAGTGGATGGATGCCTTTGGTCTGCCGGTTCCTGAGACGGCAGCCCCGAGTGTGTTGGAATCGCTGGAACTCTCTGCCGACATCAATGCCGGCGCTGATCATCTGGCACTTAAGCAACTGATAGTAAAGCTGGATCAAACCACGGCAAAGGGTGATTTCGAACTGGCTAACTTTGCCAAGCCGACCTATCTCTTTTCACTCGACGTGGATGCCATCAACGTTGATCGTTACCTGCCACCTGCCAGTGAGGGTGGCAAACCTGCGGGAGGCAGAGGTAACGGGAGTGCTGCAGGGAACGAGGAACTCTTTCCGGTAGATACCCTGCGACAGTTGAGCGTGGACGGTAAATTGCTGATCGATAGTTTGACCATCAACCAGCTTCATGCGGAGGCGGTCCAACTGAAGATCCGCAGTCGTGACGGCAAACTGACCGTGGATCAGCAGATCGGTCGTTTCTACGATGGCCTGCAGAAGGGGACATTGGAACTCGACGTCAGCGGAAAAACACCAACCTTGAAGGCGACTCAGAAACTCTCGAGAATTCTTGCCGGACCATTGTTGTTGGATCTTACCGGTGACGATAAATTACTGGGCAGCGGCAGTCTGGATCTCAATATGACCAGCAGGGGCGCCACCATCAACCAGCTCAAGAAGGGGCTGAACGGTAAGATGTCATTCGACTTTAGGGATGGTGCGGTCAAGGGCTTCAACCTGCCAAAGATGATTCGCGAGACAAAAGCGAAACTTTCGGGTGAGGCGGTTGCGATTTCCAACGAACCCGAGCAGACCGATTTCTCTGAACTCACCGGGAGCGCCACTATCGTCAATGGTCTCGTTAACAATCAACGCCTATTGGCACTATCACCCTACTTGCGTGTGGAAGGTAATGGTAAAGCCAATCTGGTCCAGGAGAGCCTGGACTACACGATTCGGTCGGTTATCGTGAACACCCCAAAAGGACAGGGCGGTGAGGGTATGGAAGAGTTGGTGGGTGTGCCTATCCCCGTGAGGATTGAAGGGAGCTGGAGTGATCCTCGGTTTAGTATTCAGCTGGCGAAGGTGCTGGAAGAGCAGCAGAAAGCCAAGCTGAAAGAGAAACTCGATAGCAAGCTGGAGGAGAAGGTGCCAGAAGATCTGAAGGATAAGCTCAAGGGCAAGTTAAAAAAACTCTTTTAATGCGGGCAACGCCATCAACCGGCTCAACACCTGTCGGTGAGTCTGCAATTGACTTGAATGAGGCTCTCTTCACACGGCGGGTGCTGAATTGGTTTGACGGCCACGGACGCAAGGATCTGCCCTGGCAACAGACTCGGGATCCCTATCGGGTCTGGGTCTCGGAGATCATGCTGCAGCAGACGCAGGTAGCAACGGTAATCCCCTATTTTCAACGCTTTCTTCAATCTTTCCCTAATCTTGATATCCTCGCCGAGGCATCCATCGATGAGGTGCTCCATCATTGGTCAGGGCTCGGTTACTATGCCAGGGCGCGTAACCTACATCGTTGTGCAATCATCATAGTGCAAGATTTTCAAGGGAATTTTCCGACAAGCCAGGCAGACTTAGAGTCGCTGCCGGGAATCGGTCGTTCCACGGCGGGGGCCATACGCTCCCTCGCCTGTGGTCAGCACGCCGCCATTCTCGACGGAAACGTAAAGCGAGTACTAGCCCGCCATTTTGCAATCGAAGGCTGGCCGGGCAAGCGTGCGGTTCTTAATCAGCTGTGGGCTCTGAGCGAAGCGCTGACACCCAAAAAGCACTGTGGTGAATACAACCAGGCTATGATGGATCTGGGTTCTATGGTCTGCACCCGGGGTAAACCGTCCTGCCGGCAGTGTCCTTTGGCCGGTTCCTGTACAGCGTATGAACAGGGCGATCCGTCTGCCTACCCACAAGCGAGACCAAGACGTGAGCTACCGGTTAAGACCGCTCAGATGGTGATTCTGACCGATGATGCGGGTGCAGTGCTATTGGAACAGCGTCCTCCCACTGGGGTATGGGGAGGCCTCTGGAGCCTGCCGGAGTGTCCACTGGACATGCCGCTGTCGACCTGGTGCAGGCAATATCTCAGTATCGACATCGGGTGGGAAGAGGAACTCCCGATGAGGCGGCACAGCTTCACCCATTTTCATCTCGATATCTCACCCGTGAGGGTATGGGTGAAAAACCCCAGTCAGCGCCTCATGGATGCAGGCAACAGGGTCTGGTATAACCTTTCCCAGCCCGATAGCAGAGGCATGGCCGCACCAATCAAGCGAATTCTGCAGGAACTGGCAAGCGACGATGAATCAACCACGGAGGCCCTATGAGCCGAACTGTAAATTGTGTCAGATTGAAACGAGAGGCCGAAGGGCTTGAGCGTATGCCCTATCCGGGTGAACTGGGGCAACGAATCTTCGATAATGTCTCTAAAGAAGCCTGGCAAGAGTGGCTGCGGCACCAGACCATGCTGATCAACGAAAACCGCCTCAGCCCGGTGGACCCCAAAGCACGCAAGTTTCTGGAAGACCAAATGGAGCAGTTCTTCTTTGGTGAAGGATCAGCCCCACCCCCTGACTTCCGGCCACAGTAGCAAGCTAAACGCATCCCGGTGGCTTGACTCCACACGCCAAGCCCGGTTTAATACGCCCTCTTCACTGAGGCCAGGTAGCTCAGTCGGTAGAGCAGGGGACTGAAAATCCCCGTGTCGGCAGTTCGATTCTGTCCCTGGCCACCATTCTCCTTACCTTGCGTTCTTTGTGCCCTGACTCTTTGATCGGTATGTAGATCGATGTGATGATCCCGTTGGGATGGTTCACCGTGGCGGGGTCGTTTTCATAGACTTCGTGTGAAGCCCCCCTTGGGCTGTTGCGGGACTCTCTTGTGGGTTTGTGTATCTAGCTTAACGACGGTTTATTGGCGCCTTGCAGACCTTTACGGTGATTCGGTGATCTTCCTAAACCGGCAAAAGCAGACCCTGCGTCATGTTTCCCACCTAACTTGCTATTCTGATAAGAGGGCTTTAGTGAGGGAGAATAAAAGGCCTGCTGTGTGTTTCATTGGATGCATTAGTTAGTGTGATCCAAGCAGGAGAAGCACGTCACCTTAACTTGTTACATCATTCGCTGATCGCCATGGAAGGCTGAAAGCCGAGGCGATTAGTCCCCGATAGGCGTAGGCGCGGTTGTATGGCCGTAATTGTGACTG
>JAHXHT010000210.1 GCA_025656435.1 Candidatus Thiodiazotropha sp. (ex Gloverina cf. vestifex)
GGTCGGGGCATAACGGCTGTCGCGTTGGCGAGTCGATTTTGGGGACTCGGATGTCCCAAAATCTTTCACGAGGTAGCGACACGCTTGGTCGAACCCTGAACCCGCTTGTGCCAGTGGTTGTGCGTCGGGGCGCTGCGGTCTGTGAGGGTGTCGATAGCAAGCCGATAAGATGATCTATCTTCTGCTGTTGGCGCTGATAATGATCCTTTTGCTGGGCCCCCAACTCTGGGTGCAGTGGGTCATGGGAAAATACAATCGTCAGCAAGAGAAGAATTTTCCTGGCGATGGGGGAGAACTGGCACGCCATCTCCTTGATCGTTTTTCACTTCAATCTGTGGGTGTTGAAATCACTGACATAGGCGATCACTATGATCCGGATAAAAAGGTGGTTCGCCTAACGAAGGATAAACTGAATAGCCGCTCATTAACTGCGATAACCACTGCAGCCCATGAGGTTGGACATGCTTTACAGGATGCGGCAGATGATCCCATGTTTCGTTTGCGAACCCGCTTGGCAGTATTCGCACAATTGGCACAGAAAGTGGGTTCTTTTTTACTGTTTGCTGCGCCTCTGCTGACAATTGCAACAAGAGCACCGGCACCGGGTTTGGTTACTGGGCTGGCAGCATTTCTCATCATGGGAACGAACGTGGTTGTACAGTTGGTCACCTTGCCAGTGGAGCTTGACGCCAGTTTTAAAAAGGCATTGCCGCCGCTGAAATCCGGCTATCTTGAGCCCCAGCAATATCTGGCTGCAAAGAGAATTCTACGGGCAGCATCACTGACCTATCTCTCTGCATCATTGGCGGGATTGCTTAATTTCTGGCAGTGGTTGAGAGTCATCAGACGATAATAGGGAATGAGGGGGGAACAGGCGAGGAGCGAAGGGCAGGCGTATGAGAACAACAAACATCAAGACAAAAGAGTATAGGGAAAGAGGCATGAGATATTCTCAATCAGGTAGAGGCAAAGTGTGGACGGGGCTGTTCAGTCTGGGGATGATATTTTTCACTGGCGTGGCGCTCTCACAAGAACTGCAAGAGTCTCCAGTACCGGACGCTTATGCGGCGCGTGCGCTTTTTACCACAGGCATTGTCAATCGTGAACCGGTCGATCAGGTGGTGAGTCTGGATGCATATCAGGGGGATATCTATTTCTTCACTGATTTAAGGAATTTAGACGGAAGAACCGTTACCCACCGTTGGGAGTTCGAGGGACAGTTTATGGGACAGATTGAATTTGCAGTGGGTGGGCCACGTTGGCGGGTCTATTCAAAAAAGACCTTGAATCCAGGTGTGTCCGGAAAATGGACTGTGTTGGTGCTTGACGAGTCTGGCTGGCCTCTGCATGCCAGTATATTTATGCAAGGCCCCACTCAAGAATAATTGCCTGCTACGAAGTTGGTCGTGTATTACTCCACAGGTTCTGTGGAGGCATGGATGCCGCTAGCCTGTTCGCCTGTTTCGTTCGTAACAGTTGGGTTTAGCGGCTGTTCGGAATGGGTTTCTTTTGACTGATACTGCTGAGTTTCTACCGGCATATTTGACGGTTGGCTTACGCCATTAATCTGCAGTAACTGCTGATTGTATTCCTCTTCTGCCATTTGCCGCAGTGTCAGCTCGGCCTGGAGTTTGGCTTCTTCTGAAATTATGTCTGATGTTGATGTTGATGTTGATGTTGATGTTGATGTTGATGTTGATGTTGATGCTGGTGAGGGTTGAGTATCCAGTGTCAGGGAGATTGACGAAGCGGCAGTATCAGGCTGGCTAGATACCAAGTTTGTATCGTCTTTAGTTCCTGACTGCGTTTTCTGCACGAGGGGTGTCTGTGGCTGCTCGATTAAATTTTGTGCCTTGCCTTCAGGGGTTTGTTTTAAATAGCTGTAGAGATAGCTACTGCCCAAGCCAAGTAGAATAAGCAGGATAAGGCTTGCAATAGCAAAAGATGAGAGGGAGCGTCGCTCTCTCGGTAGCTTTTCATCGTTTGTTCGGTAGGCGGGAATTGACAGGGGTTCGGGCTGTTTTGGCTGCACCGATACCGGTTTGTCCATGGGAGCTGGTATTGGATCCCTTTCAGGGAATATCTGCAACACCGGTGCTTTTTCTCTGGGCGTATCTTCGTTGGTGGAGGGGAACCCGTTAAAGATCAGTTCACTCTCTGTCGGTTCGTTCAAACTGGAGATGTGACTATCAGCCGGCTCCTGCTTGCTATCCACTGATTCGGTTTGGTGTTCTGGTTCTGGGGCGGAATTGACAGCTTGATGCTGCGCCTCTGAGAGCTGTTGTTGAATCTGCTCAAGTTGTCCTCTTAACAGACTGATGTTGTCCTTCAGGCTTGTGTTCAGTTGTTCGGCATTTCGGTAGGCCAGTTCCGCTTTTTGCGCTCGATTGTTAAGTGCATCGAGCTGCCCCTCAAGTCGCAGATTCTCTTCTTCGTAGAACTGGTTGGCTTGTTTGAGTGTGGCGAGGCGTTCTTCATCATTTTCGATGAGTAGTTGCTTCTCTTGTTCAGTCGCCTCAGATTGCAGATGAAGTTGATGATTGTCGGTTTGCAGATCAGTCAGCTTTAGCTGCATCTGTTGCTGTTCACTTTCGAGCTCGAAGACTCGCTGTCTGAGCTGTTCCGATTCAGCGGATTGCTTGCGCCAGCGCTCCACCTGCGAATGCAAATCCTTGTTATCATCCGAAAGCTGCTCCATTTGTTTCTGCAGTTCGGCTATTTGTTTTGTTGCTTCACCTGCATGAACCTGGATTTCATGGGAAAGTTGATTTGATGGGGTGGATGTAATCGCGCTAGCTGTTTGCCGACTACTGCTGGAATCTGATGAAACGGGTTGGGTAATGAGGTTGCTCTGGTTTGCGGAATCCTGCGAACTGTCAGATGTAGTAGAGACAGGTGTAAGCGTATCGTTGCCCTTATCGATAACACGATTGCCACCCAGGTCCATGGCTGCTTTGAGGCGTCCTTCAGCCAGTAGCAGCAGTTCTCTGAGACGCGTGCCGTGTTTGATCTGGGGTGCCGAGATGCCGATGCTTGCGCTTACGGCGCTATCGGACTCCCCAAGATAGAACTGTTTGGCTACCAGGTCCTCAACTATCCGACGGCCGATGTAGCGGGTGCCAATGGCATTCGAAGCGGGACGCAGAATTGCGTACAACCCCTCTCCAAAATAGGCCATGGTGTCATCAGGATGGATATGCTGATGAATGATCTCCGCTGTGGCAAGCAGGATATGTTCAACTGCCGGGCCGCTGTAATGATGGCTGATGCTGTCGAACTGGTCGATTTTCAACAGGGCGATAGCTAACTCATTTTTATTGCGGATGGCGAAAGAGAGTTCTTTGCTGGCAACCTCCATGAAATTGCTTTGGCTGGAGATGCCGGGTAGCAGTTCGGTCTGATGATCCTCGTCTGACAGGATGAAGTAGCTCTCGCTTTCCTGCTTCGAGGCAAGCGTGTTGGTGTAGCTGATGATGCTTGCGGGATCGAACGGCTTAGTGACAATTTCAGTGGCGCCGCTTTCCTGAAGCTCCTGGCGGATATCACTATTCTCTTCATTACCTGTAACGACGATGAAAGGCAGATTACGGACACGGGTAATCTCCGATTGCCTGATTTTCTTGAGCAGACCACGGCCATCCAAACGGGGCATGGAGAGATCGGAGAAGATCAACTGGACATGGGGATGCTCGAGTAACAGTTCCCAGGCTTGCTGACCATCTTCCGCTTCAATGAGATGGCAGTCGTTCTTCAAGATGTTTTTCAATGAGACACGAACCACTCGAGAGTCGTCGGCAATCAGGATGACCGGTTTCTCATCTGTGTCTGTGGATGACACGTTTATTGCCTGCTGAGCCATGGTAGTCGTTTTATTCTCACATTCTTTGGATATAGGTTTTCTGCTCTTTAATTCGACAGTTTATAGAATATCTTTAGATTTAAAAGTGAACTGTTTTTTAACAAAACAATTTCAACTATATGTATTTACAGGAAAAGTATTATGTTTTTCGGCTTTTATGATGTGGATGAAATGAGAGGTTAATCACTAATTGATCGAGACGGTTTTTTCATTAAGGAGATCGGGCGTCAGGTAGAGACGGCACAGTCAAACATTGGGTGTTTTTTTAGAGCGTGTGATTTTGTGCTCAACGTTAACAGGCCCTAGGGAAGCTCTGAACGAATCGTTTGTCAGCGAACGTTTCCTCTCGCTTGCTTCAAAACTGCCATGAGCGAAGAAAAACAGTGCATT
>JAHXHT010000211.1 GCA_025656435.1 Candidatus Thiodiazotropha sp. (ex Gloverina cf. vestifex)
CATTAGGTGGAATCACCCCGATACAGAAGCTGGCTCAGACAGCTTAACAGTGACTACTTTTGAGTCCCATTATTAATGGGGGGATTACCGGTGGAACCCGGTGAGTTGTTATTTGAACTCACTGACGAATCCAGACTTTGGGTTGAAGTCCGTATCAAACCGGAATCCGCCACACACATCGAGATCGGTGCACCTGCTCGCTTGCTGGTGGGAGAGACATGGATTGACGGCAAGGTCATCCAGGAACACCACGCACTGAATGAAATCACTCGCACCCTGGCGGTACGTCTGGAGATTGCCAACCCGGAGCACCGACTCCACCCCGGACAGTTTGCGACGGTAAGAATCCAAACCGATGATTCGGGAGAGACCGCCCTCACCTTGCCGCAGGATGCTGTGTTGCGCAGTCCCGATGGAGATTGGCAGGTCTTTGTGGAAGAAGAGCCCGGTGAGTATGCCCCCATTGAGGTGACACTTGTTCGCCAACTGCCGGGACTGGCTGTGATAGATGGCCTTGTACCCGGTACCCGCGTGGTCACTCAGGGTGCCTTCTTTGTGCAGTCGGAGCTGGCCAAGTCCGGTTTCGAAGTCCACAACCACTAGGGTCTGATAACACTGATTTGATTGCCACTGTTGCGCCTAAAAAAGCACCAATCAAGGCACGAGGAACGTAGTTTGGTCACTCCAAATAAGAGACGAGTAACACCGAGTGGTGCTTTTTTAGGCACACCCCAAGGGCACTTCCTTCGGGGCGCAACCCGAAGGGCCAAGGCCATTTTTCACCCAGCTGTGTTATCAGTCGCTGATGTAGACGGGCTACACGGCGCTCCTTCTGCCTTGCTGGATAAAAAATGGCCGCTGGCAGTGGTAATCAAATTAGTGTTAACAGACCCTAGGAGACCACCATGCTAAATCGACTTATCGACTGGTCGGTGGCCAATCGTCTACTGGTTGTGCTCGGCCTACTGGTAATGCTGGGCATTGCCGCCACCCTGATCCCACGACTCAATCTGGATGCCTTTCCCGACGTCACCAACATCCAGGTACAGATCAACACCGAGGCCCAGGGATTGGCGGCCGAGGAAGTGGAACAGTTGATCACCTATCCTATCGAAGCGGTGATGTACGCCCTGCCCGATGTAGAGGAAGTACGCTCTATCTCCAAGACCGGGCTTTCCGTCATTACGGTCGTGTTCGATGAGGGCACTGATATCTACTTTGCCCGTCAACTCGTTTTCGAAAGACTGCAGGATGCGAGGGAGCAGATTCCGGAGGGTGTGGGTACACCGGAAATGGGACCGAACACTTCTGGCCTGGGACAGATTTATCAATACATTCTGCGTTCCGAGAATTCTCAAAAATATGATGCTATCGCGCTACGCAGCCTCAATGACTGGGTTGTCAAATTACTGCTTCTACCCGTTGACGGAATCACTGACGTGCTCTCCTATGGCGGCGAGGTACGTCAATATCAGGTACAGATCGATCCCGGCAAGCAACTGGCCTATGCCATCTCCATCGACCAGATCGCCGAGGCTATCGAAGCCAACAACCGCAATGCCGGAGGTTGGTACCTGGACCGTGGTGCAGAACAACTGGTGATTCGTGGCGTAGGCTGGTTACGCGCCGGAGAAGAGGGTCTGCGCGATATCTCCAATATTCCTCTCAAAGAAGAAGATGGTGTTGTTGTGCGTGTGGGCGACATCGCCCAGGTGAAATTCGGTGGAGAAATCCGCCAGGGTGCAGTCACCATGACCAGGCGCAGCCAGGAAGGTCAGGCTGAACCCCTTGGAGAAGTGGTCGCCGGTATCGTACTCAAACGACTGGGCGCAAACACCAAAGCAACCATCGACGCAGTCGAAGAGCGCTTACCCGCTATTCAACAGGCGCTGCCTGTTGGTGTCACTATCGAACCCTTCTATGATCAGGCGGACTTGGTGGAACAAGCGGTCAATACCGTTAGCCGGGCACTGACAGAAGCCTTCATTTTGATTGTGGTGGTGCTGTTACTGTTCCTCCTCAACATTCGCGCCACCCTGTTGGTACTGATCTCTGTTCCACTCTCCATCGGGCTGGCCCTGACCGCCATGAGCTATTGGGGGCTCTCGGCCAATCTGATGTCACTGGGTGGTTTGGCCATCGCTATCGGCATGATGGTGGATGGTTCTGTGGTGATGATGGAAAATATTTTTAAGCACCTCTCACACCCGGACCCTGCACATGAAGCAATCGCAAAGGAGAGGAGCGCATCGGATGATGCCGATCCCTACGATATTGCCCATGACCGGCACGGCATTCCGCTACGCATCCAGCAGGCTGCCCGTGAGGTGGGCCGACCCGTATTTTATGCTGTTATCATCATCATTGTGGTCTTTGCACCGCTGTTCACACTGGAAGGTGTCGAGGGTAAGTTATTCCAACCCATGGCCATCTCTATCGTACTGGCGATGTTGACATCGCTTGGGGTCGCCATGGTGGTAATACCGGCATTATCCACCTACGCATTTCGTCGCTCCGTCAAACATCGAAGCAGCCCGATCTTCCTGCCGCTGGAGTGGCTCTATCGGCATGCACTGCGTTTCGCGTTGAAAGCAAAATGGCTGGTTGTGTTGGTGGCAGCGCTGATGTTTGCCGGCGCCCTGTTAGTCGTGCCGCGCTTGGGTACCGAGTTTGTACCTGAACTGGAGGAAGGCACAATCAATATCCGAGTCACTCTGGCGCCCTCCGCCAGCCTGGATACGGCATTGACCGTCGCCGCGCAACTCGAAAAGCGTCTCATGGGATTTTCGGAAGTGACCTATGCATCCAGCAGGGTGGGCCGACCGGAGTTGGGTGGTGATCCTGAACCAGTCTCCAATATTGAAATATATGTAGGACTGAAACCGGTCAGTGAGTGGACCAGTGCCAAGGATCGTTTCGCTCTGCAGAAAAAGTTTGAACAGGTGCTTTCGGCACACCCTGGCCTGCTCCTGGCGTTCTCCCAACCTATTGCGACACGGGTAGATGAGCTGCTCTCCGGTGTCAAAGCACAACTGGCGATCAAGCTGTTTGGGCCGGATCTGGAGTTGCTGGCAGAAAAGGGAAAAGCCATTGAAGCATTGGCAAGAGAGGTTGATGGCACCCGTGGTGTGGAGATGGAACAGATTGCCGGTGAGGCACAACTGACCATCCGGCCCCGACGGGATGTCCTGGCTCGATACGGTATTCCCGTTTCTCAGGTCATGGATCTGGTGTCAGATGGCATTGGCGGCACTGAGGCTGGCCAGGTCATCCAGGGTAATGAACGCTACGACATCACGGTGCGTCTGGCAAAACCCTACCGGCAAGATACGCTGGCGCTGAAGCAGCTGGTGCTTCAGTCACCGACAGGCGCCTGGGTTCAATTGGGGGATGTGGCCGATGTTGTGATTGAGTCCGGTCCGCCGCAAATCCGACGTGACGATGTACAGCGTAGAGTGGTGATCCAGTCCAATGTGGAGGGACGGGATATGGGTGGACTGGTGACGGAGCTACGCAATCGTATTGCTGAGGAGATTGATCTGCCTGCGGGCTACTCCGTAGTTTTTGGCGGGCAATTCGAAAACCAGGAGCGGGCACAACAACGTTTGATGATCGTGGTCCCTCTTTCTCTGGGATTGATTTTTCTTCTGCTCTATTTTGCCTTTCACTCCGTGGGTCAGGCGCTCTTGATCATGCTTAACGTGCCGCTAGCGTTGATCGGTGGCATCGCAGCCCTCTACTGGACAGGACAATATCTTTCCGTTCCCGGCTCTATCGGCTTTATCGCACTCTTCGGTGTCGCGGTACTGAATGGTGTTGTCATGGTAAATGCCATCAATCAGAATCTGGGGGCCGGTGAGTCTATCGCCGATGCGGTTTTTAGCGGGGCGCTCTCCCGGCTTCGTCCCGTACTGATGACTGCCGCTATTGCCGCTTTGGGATTGATCCCGATGCTGCTCGCATCAGGCGTAGGTTCCGAGGTACAACGCCCCCTCGCAACTGTCGTGGCCGGTGGACTGGCATCAAGCACCCTGTTGACGCTTTTTGTCCTGCCCTCACTCTATCCATTGTTTTCAGCAGGGGTTCGGTCACATCAATCCACAGGATGATTCACTGTTGTCCAGTTAACTCCCTCTCCCTCCGGGAGAGGGCTGGGGTGACAAGCGTGTCGCTACCTCGTGAAAGATTTTGGGACATCCGAGTCCCCAAAATCGACTCGCCAACGCGACAGCCGTTATGCCCCGACC
>JAHXHT010000212.1 GCA_025656435.1 Candidatus Thiodiazotropha sp. (ex Gloverina cf. vestifex)
CGGTCGCAATTACGGCCATACAACCGCGCCTACGCCTATCGGGGACTAATCGCCTCGGCTTTCAGCCTTCCATGGCGATCAGCGATCGAATTGAGCATTTCGCTCTGTTCACGCAAATCACTCTCCAGACACATCTGGTCGGTGATATCTCTCAGCACCTCAATGTAACCAAGCAACTCACCATGCCGATCATGTAGTGACCCACCAACTGTCGCAGCGGAAAAGGGCTGTCCTTCTTTCCTACGGTACCCCGTCACATAGGTTGTATAATCAGATGCCTTGGTAGGATTGTAGCGTAGCCTTCCCTGAAGATCGTAATCCTCATCTTTGGCATATAGCATTTTGATACCATTACCGACCAGCTCGGCTTCCTTATAGCCAAAGACCGCTTCCGCCCCCATACTGACCTTCAGAATCTGTCTATCAGGATCCACAAAAATCGCTGCATCAGATATCCCGCGAAAAACAGCATCAAAAAGATCCTGTGCTTTCTCTGCATAGGTAAGCGCGTGTCGCTTTTGTGTGATATCACGAACAACCATCATATAGGCAGACGTTTTTCCACAAGCTTTTGGACATCGAAGAACGGCAAGATCGATCCAATAAGGAGCGCCGTCACGCATTAAACAGAGTTCCTGTTCAAAACGCGGCTCTGAAACGTTATCCCGAAATCGATCGAATGCGGTCATGACATCACGGCAAGGGGATTCCCAAAGCATGGACACCGGCCCACCCACTGTCGCCGTGTTTGGCAATTGCATGAGTCGAGCGCAACTTTCACTCAATGAGGTGATGTATCCTTCAGCACTCCAGGCAACCAATCCGACATCCTGAATTTCGCCCAACAAAGCATTGAGTAAAACCTCTGCATCCAGTTCAGGAAACAGACTGTCAGGCATTAGAGCCCCCTATTCGCATACATGAGGATAAGCACACTATATGAGAGTTCATAACAGGTCCAGCTGTTGGAATAGTAGCACTTAAAACAGGGACCAGTAGCTGATTCAATACGCTTCTTTTATTCTGATTATTAATATTTAATACCATGCCATCCAGAACTCGGTGACGAGATTTTCTCAGGATAGTGACCTGACAGAAGTCGGTTAGCCAGAAGACCATAAATCAGGATTTAGAGTCATCAGTGGGTCGCACCCGTTCCAGGTTATACAAGCAGACATATAATGCACTTAACAGATCGTCCAGAACCACTGGTTTATCAAGGTAATAATCTATACCACGCTCTCCAGCATTATCCGTATTAATCTCTGCACTGTACCCTATACAGAGCATCACAGGTAATTCCGGCCTGATTTCATGTATCTGTTCAATCAATTTGATGCCCGTCATTACTGGCATTGCCTGATCCGTTATCAAAAGATCGAATGAGGCAGGTGCCTGAATGAAATATTGCAGCGCTTTTTCACTATCGGTAAATGCCTCAACACGCAATCCTTTTAACTCAAGATACTCCTGCATAAACAAGGTGACAGACGCTTCATCATCTACCAGCAGGACTCGCTGTGAACTGAACGGCTGGTCGGGAATAGCTGTATGGGGAGTGTCACTTTTTAGATTTTCCTCGTTTACCTCATGCTTAAGAAATAGACGAAAACGAGCACCATGACCAAGTTCTGATTCTACCGACACATGACCTCCATAACTTTGCAGTAGACCCTGCAAGGCAGCCAATCCCATACGACTCTTCTCGATACCTGTGCTCTTCGCTTTATAAAACGGATCAAACAGGTTACCAATCTGCTCTTTCGCTATCCCTTTACCACTGTCAGCCACACATAGCTCAACATAATCACCATAAACTTTAGATCCGCAAGCAGTGCAGGTCACATTCAGATTCTGTACCTTGTTAAGTGTGATTCTAATTTCACCATTATTACCGATAGCATCTCTAGCATTGACACATAGATTGACTACCATTAGATCAAGGTGCACGGGGTTAATCACAACTTTAGGTAAATTTTGTCCGCATTCTACAGAGATGTGAATGCCAGGAGGCAAAGTTGCATGCAGCATATTTGCCCCCGTTTTAATCAACGGGGGCAGATCCTGAGCTTTCGCCTGAACGACAGATTCATCGAGGCTCATGGACATTAGATGAGCTATCAAGTCCCGTCCCCGGACAGCTGACTCACTGAGATGTTGCAAGTAAACCTGTAACTTTTCATGTGAAATATTATCTGATCGGCGCGCCATCTCAGAAAAACTAAGAATTGGTGCAAGAATATTATTGAGATCCCTTACGACACCCCCGGTCAGTTCACCAATTGCTTCAAACTTTTGCGCTTTACGCACCGCTTCCCAGGCGCGATTACGTTCTTCTTCAGCAACTTTTTGCGCAGTGACATCCTGTAGCGTTCCCATCATGCTAAATGCCTGAGCACTGTCTTTACTGACACGACCCCAGGTTATTAAGTGGCGTATCTCTCCATCCGGCAGAACAACCCTATGTTCTTGTAGGAACTCATCGATCGTGCCTGCCTTTAGCGCTTTAAAGCTCTGCTTTATCTGCTTTCTGTCTTCCGGCAGACAGCGTTGCAGAAAATGTTTAAAATGCGGCGTAATCTTGTCTTGATTAAAACCAAGAATTGTATAGATCATCTCGGACAGATGCATCTGTCCTGTATTTGGATCATAGGCCCATGAACCGAGATTCGAAAGACGCTCTGCATTCTGCAGTAGCTCAAGGGTTTGCTGCTGTAATTGCCCAGCCTGAAATTCAGCTGTTATATCACGTCCCACACCAATCAGTCCCATCACTTTGCCGTCTGCGCCGCGATAGGGACTTTTTACGATATCCATTAGGACGCTGCGGCCGTCAGGATACTCCATCCAATCCGAACTTCGTCTGGCGGAGCCAGATTGAAGTATTTGCCTGTCTTGTTCATAGAATTCACGCGCAAGATGTTCTGGCAAAACATCGTGATCCATACCGCCAACCATTTTCTCTTCAGGCATAGCAATAAGCTTCTCAAAAGCCCGATTACAACCCAGGCAGGTCTGAACACCATCTTTAAAGAAAATCATATCCGGTATGGTATCAATCAGTGTCCTAAGCAAAGCACGGTCACCCACCAGTCTTTGTTCAACCTGCCTACGAGCAGCCTCCTTATCAAGACTATCAAGTAGCGTAACTGAGATCGGCCACCATCTCCCTCAATAATTGCATACCCGCCTCATCAAGCAGAGTATGATCATCTAACATGACGACCAGACCACCGATTTTCTTACCTCCTCTAGTGAGAGGTAAGGCTGCTCCTGCGGTAAAGCCATTCAATTTAGCCTCGGCATGCCAATGGGTGGCATTGGCATTGTCAGTATCGATATTGATGGTCTTTTCTTGACCTAACTTAATCGACATGGCAAGTGGATCTTTATCTAATCCGACATGCCTGCGTACTGTACCAAGCCAGTCAGTGTTATCCCCAGAAATGTACGCAATCCTTAAGCTGTCACTACGCCCATCCAAATAGCCTATCCATACCAACTTAATTCCCGCCTTCACTGCTGCACGACAAACACCCTGAAAAAGCGCATCTTCATCATGAGCATAAAGGATTGTCTGATTGGTTTCACTTAACGTTCGATAGAGCATTTTCTGACGTTTCAAGGCGTGATGACGGTTGTTAATTTCTCGATCCATTTCGTTAAAAGCACGAGCAAGATCAGAGAGTTCAAGGCTGCCCCCCTCCTGAATCTCCCCTTTGCAGTCACCATTCGCCAATAGCCTTAACGGCACCTGTAAGCACCGACAATGGATTTGTCAGATTACGTGTCAACCACCACCACAGCAGTAAAGAGAAAAGCAGCACAACAATCGACGCGGTAAGAATATGCCTGACTACAGACTGTAGCATGTTCTGACAATACCTGACTCAAATCGAGTTCGAGATAGAGCCACCCAACTCGAACAATATTCACATTTTCAGCCTGCGAATTAATAGTAATCGGATGAAAGGCTTCCATTCTTGAATTTCTTTCCTTATACCTTACTAAGGCTTGACTTCTGTCTGGCCAGGCAGACGCAAGCATGGGATCAACATCTCGCAGCAATTGTCCGACCAATACCTTGCGTGATGAAAGAAATATTACAAGCGTGTCGCTACCTCGTGAAAGATTTTGGGACATCCGAGTCCCCAAAATCGACTCGCCAACGCGACAGCCGTTATGCCCCGACCG
>JAHXHT010000213.1 GCA_025656435.1 Candidatus Thiodiazotropha sp. (ex Gloverina cf. vestifex)
ATGCACTGTTTTTCTTCGCTCATGGCAGTTTTGAAGCAAGCGAGAGGAAACGTTCGCTGACAAACGATTCGTTCAGAGCTTCCCTAGAGTGATTCATGGCATGGTCTAGTGTGGTGTACCATTTGTCTGTTACACCACACTAGAGGCACTGGCTGGTCCCCGTGAAACTCCGCACCCAGATACTGATACTGTTGTTTCTCTTTGGCTTTGCGCCGCTGACCGCCATGGTCTTGAGCAATTTGCCTTTTGTACTGGACCGCCTGGAATTTTTCTATCACAAGGCACACTTGCAGAACCTGCGTGCTGATTTCCGTGATCTGGATGAACATCTGGCCACCCGCCACGAGATGCTGCGTTTACTGGCCAAGCTGCCGGAACCGGGGATGATTCTTGGCCAGGGGGAGGAATCACAACAGGAAGAGATCGATCAGGCCAGGGTGCGCTATTCGGAGTGGATTAACCGTATTCTGCAGGATCACCCGGATATTTTTCAGATCCTGTTTCTCGATATGCAGGGTAAGCCACGTTTCTGGCTTGAACTGAATCCGCGAAATCGACAGTGGGAGCCTACGATCAAAAAACCCGATATGCCGAGAGCGGCATTCTTTCGTAGCAGCGTACGGCAGGAGTTTGGTCGGGTGGCGGTGAGCAAGATCAGTCTCAACCCCGGCGCAGCATTGATGGACCCTCGCCGCTTCATGACCCTGCGTATGATCAGCCCCATTATTGGACAGGATCTGGATGACCGGGTCGGGCCATTAGGCGCCGTGGTTATTAACATCGATGTGGGTGGTATGGCCCGCGCCTATCGCAATACTCTCTGGGTGACCAGTGATGGTGTCTATCTGGAAAACCGGTTGACCGGTTCGAGTGAAGCAAAGGCTTTTAGCGATTATGACGGTCTGGCTGAGATCTTCGCTGCGGGGAAACTGGCGCTTTGGGAAGGGCATGGACAACAGATTATCTGGGTGCCCCTGTTTTCTACCGAGGGGTCCGGTCCGCTCTGGGTCGGGCGGCAAGTCGATCCCTCGCCATTGGATCAGTTCCGCAACGTCCTGATCAGTCGGGTGATGACGATCGTAGTGATCTCCCTGATTGTGCTCCTGCTGGTTGCTCGTTGGATCGCACTGAGAGCCGAGCAGTTCGGCAAGAAGCTGCGTGATGGTGTCGGTAAGGTGTTGAGGGATGACGCTCCGGTGCGCTTTAACTGGCGGGGTCCTGTGGAGTTCAAAGCACTGGGAGAACAGCTTACCGCCCTGGCGGAGACCCATGCCCAGCAGGCGGAGGCGGAGCGGCAACATGCGCGCCAGCTGGAGGAGTCTAATCGCTACAAGTCGGAATTCCTGACTAATGTCAGCCATGAACTGCGCACACCACTAAACTCCATCCTGTTACTGTCGAAAATGCTGAATGAGGGGGGTGAAAAGTTAAGTTCACAGCAGCATAGACAGTTGCAGGTAATCCATGATGCGGGCAGCGATCTGCGGGCGTTGATCGATAATATTCTAGACCTCTCCAGGATTGGGGCCGGCAAGGCCAGCTTCAGTCTGCAACAGATACACTTGCGGAAACTGGCGACCAATCTGATTGAACTGGTCAAGCCTCAGTTTGATGCACAGGGCTTAAGTCTTGATCTCATTTACGATGAGACCTTGCCTGAGCAGTTTTTCTCAGACCAGGAGAAAGTCCGGCAGATCCTGAAAAACTTTCTCTCCAACGCCCTCAAGTTCACCCACCAGGGCGGCGTGACACTCAGGTTCTATCATCAGCCCGAATCACCACAGCACTCGCTCTGCTTTGCCGTGCAGGATACGGGTGTCGGTATCCACAAAGATAAACACGAATTGATTTTCGAGGCCTTTAAGCAGGCGGACGGCTCCACCAGCCGTCGTTATGGTGGTACTGGCCTGGGTTTGAGTATCAGCCGGGAGTTGGCACATTTACTGGGCGGTGAGATTACATTGGTGAGTGATGAGGGTGAGGGCGCCATATTTATCCTATGTCTGCCAATAGAATTTGATCACTCGGCGTTATCTTCGCAGCAGGTGGAGCTTGATGAGTTGGAGGCATATCCGGCGCATGAGGATGAATTGCTGAAAAGACCCCGGGTGACACAAAGTGAGTCAGGAGAGGTAATAGGACCCTACACTGGACACCGGGTCTTATTGGTGGATGACGATTTAAGCAACCTCCTGTTACTCACGCCACAACTGGAAGCCTGGGGGTTTCAGGTAGTGGCTGCGGGAGATGGGGATGAGGCGATAGAAACGCTGAAAGAGGACCATGCCTTTTCTCTGGTGTTGGTGGACCTCATGATGCCGGAACGAGACGGCTATGATACGATCAAAGAGATCCGCGAGAAGATGCAGTTGACTGCACTGACCATCCTTGCGATGGGTGTTGGAGACTCGACAGAGGATGGCTTGCGATGCAAGCAGATGGGTGCGGATGGATGCCTTGAGGATCCTCTGGATATTGGGGCGCTAAAGCAGGACATCGAAAAATATATCGGGAAGTGACCTGCTTGCAGCCAAACGGAACAAAGCTGAACTTTTTTTGACTGGGGCGGTTCGAACAAGACGTATGAAACGATATGCCGGCTTCAAACTCCTGATCGTCGACGATCATGAGCACAACCTGTTTACTCTGCGCACCCTCATCGAACGCTATATGGATGTGGAGATTTTCGAGGCGACCTCAGGTCAGCAGGCGTTGGATATTGCCGTCAAAGAGCCTGGAATTGACCTGATCATCCTGGATGTCCAGATGCCGGAGATGGATGGTTTTCAGACCGCCTCGATGCTGAAGATCCGCAAAAAAACCCAGGACATCCCGATCATCTTTCTCACTGCGGCCTTCAAGACGGAAGAGTTCCAGCAGAAGGGCTACGAGGTGGGTGGTGTCGACTACCTGCTTAAGCCCATCGACGACAATCAGCTGCTGAGCAAGATCAGCACCTACTTCCGCCTGATCGAGAAAGAGCGTGAACTTAACAAGCTGCTCGAACAGAAGGTTGCGGAGCGTACAGTCGAACTTGCGGCGGCGAAACAGCACCTGGAAAATATCATCACGCACATGGGTGAAGCCCTGCTGGTGCTCGATCCCGAAGGGTGTATCGAATCGGCCAATCCGGCAGCCTGTTCAATGCTTCACTACAGTGAATCCGACCTCTTGACCCTCTCCATCGGTGATGTCTTCGAAGAGGAGGAGGAGGAACAGGCCGGCGCCTTTTTTGGCACCTGGCTTGAGGCGTTGATCCGTACCGGCGCTCTGAGCCGTATCGAGGCATGCTTTATCGCCAAGAACGGGCGCCGCGTACCGATTCTTTTTTCTCGAACCGCAGTCAAAGACAAAGATGAAAATATCAGCCATATTATTTGTATCGCTAAGGATATGACGGGTTATATTCGCGATATGGAGCCGGTAAACAGCGTCTCCACAGGAGTTAAACAATGAATGAGCCAACCGACCCCACGATGTCTGGAGAAGAAGACACATCACTGACGGCCAATGCACTCAAGGCGATGGCACATCCGCTGCGCTGGAAGATCCTCTGCTCCCTGGGAGAGAGTGAACTCTCGGTAGGTGAGATTGTGGAACGGACCGGTACCTCCCAGAGCAATATCTCTCAGCACCTGGAGCAGCTGCGCAATAAAAATATCGTGGTCTCCCGGAAAGAGGCTAACCGAATCTATTACCGCATCCGTAACCACCAATTGCTTGATCTAATCGGGATAATGCGCAACGTGCTCTGCCCGGCCAATCTCGATGATCGTTATCCAAAGGCTTAGTACACGCTGAAGGAGTCAGTGCTAGATGGAAGATCGAGTCGTCGAACTGGAGACCCGCCTGGCCTTTCAGGAGGATGCCATCCACAGCCTCAATAAGACAGTTGCCACTCAGCAGCGGCGTATTGAATCTCTGACGCAGGTTCTGGAAAGTCTGCAAAAACGCATGCAGGCATTCTCTCCGTCACCCCTGCACGGTGGAGAAGAGGAACCACCCCCGCCCCGCCGCACTATTGACCTGATTGGACTAAGAGTAGGGCCATAAATCCAGTGTTATCTGGCCTTGGAAGGTTCCCTAAGGAAGCTCTGAACGAATCGTTTGTCAGCGAACGTTTCCTCTCGCTTGCTTCAAAACTGCCATGAGCGAAGAAAAACAGTGCA
>JAHXHT010000214.1 GCA_025656435.1 Candidatus Thiodiazotropha sp. (ex Gloverina cf. vestifex)
TTGTTTGCTTCATGGGGTCTATATAATGATTGGCCTAGAATGTGCACCATTATCCCTCAATCGATGGATTCGTTCAGAGCTTCCCTAGATACTTACAGGGGCCGTAGGGTGCGGCCCTGCCACACCAATCATGCCATGGTAGAGAGGAATCGCCTTACTTTGCAGCGCTATGCAATTCCGCTGCCTGCAGGGTATTCTCCAGCAGTGTTGCAATCGTCATGGGACCGACCCCTCCGGGTACAGGAGTGATCCAGCTGGCCCGCTCTTTAGCCGTCTCAAAGTCCACATCCCCTACCAGTTTGCCATGCTCGTTTCGGTTCATGCCTACATCGATGACAATGGCACCCTGCTTGATCCAATCGCCGGGTACGAACTCCCCACGGCCGATAGCTACCACCAGAATATCCGCATTGCGCGCCTTCTCTGCCAGGTCCTTGGTGCGGCTGTGGCAGACGGTGATGGTACAGCGGGCCGCCAGCAGCTCCAGGGCCATCGGGCGACCAACGATGTTGGATTGGCCGATGATGACCGCGTCGAGCCCCTCCAGCTTCTGGCCGGTCCGCTCCAGCAGGGTCATCACCCCCTTCGGTGTGCAGGAGCGCAGTACCGGCATGCGGAGGGCCAGTCGGCCCACGTTGTAGGGATGAAAGCCGTCTACATCCTTGGTCGGAAGGATGCGCTCGATGACCGATTCCTCATCAATATGGTCTGGCAGAGGCAGCTGTACGAGGATGCCATCGATGTCATCGTCGGCATTTAGCTGGTCAATCAGCGCTAGCAGCTCATCCTGGGTGGTGGAAACAGGCAGGTCGTGGGAAACGGAATAGAATCCCACTTCATCGCAGGATTTGCGCTTGTTTCTGACATAGACTTGAGAGGCGGGATTTTCACCCACCAACACCACTGCCAGACCTGGCCGGCGCTGTCCTGTGGCGACTCGCTCGTCAACACTTGATTTGATCTGCTGCCTGAGATCGGCCGCAATGGCCTTGCCGTCTAATATGTTCGCATTCATCTACCGTTCCAGTGTCTATCCCGAAAGGAAACGCATGATACCGAATCGCCGGTGGTGTGTCAGTTTGTCCTGGCTGCTACCATTGACCTGCGGGGGCTTCGTCAGTATGATTTCGCGCATCCGGGTGGCGTAGCATCGTTTCCTGGTTGGTATTCGGGGTATAGCGCAGTCTGGTAGCGCGCCTGCTTTGGGAGCAGGATGTCGGGAGTTCGAATCTCTCTACCCCGACCAAATTTTTACTGCGCCCGTAGCTCATTTGGATAGAGCATCGGCCTTTGAGCGCATACCCTAGAGGTGTGCAAATTAGGAGCCTTTATGAGGAAGCAGAACTCATAAAGTGGATCGCACTGTATCGGGGAAACCTTAACAGGTCGTGCTGATGGCAATCCCGAGGAAACCTTCGGTTGATCCATCCAAACGGTGGACGGACCAAAGGTCCGGTAGCCGAGGGGATCCGTAGAGACTATACGTGCGACACCTGAGATGGTGAAGAGATAGTCCAGACCACAAACTCCAATATGGGGGCGTCGAAAGGCGTAGTTGGTAAGCTAAGCCGAGGGTAGCAGGTTCGAATCCTGCCGGGCGTGCCAATTCAGCAGGATTGGTTCTGTAAAGAAGACCCCTAGCAGGGTAGTAGAAAAGGTTAATGGTGGGCGTAGCTCAGTTGGTAGAGCTCCGGATTGTGATTCCGGCGGTCGTGGGTTCGAGACCCATCGTCCACCCCATTTTTCAATGTCCAGTATTTTACCGGACAAATCGATAGCATCATCGGGCCATTAGCTCAGTTGGTAGAGCAGTGGACTCTTAATCCATTGGTCGTAGGTTCGAATCCTACATGGCCCACCAGTAATCAGGGTTAGCAGAGACTTTTCTGTTAACCCTTTTTTTTTGTTTGCTCCATGAACTGGTCCCAAAAACGAGCCCAGAACCCTTTCTGTTGTTCGAGACGCTCAAGCCGCTCGTCAATGGATTTTAGGGATACTGAGAGACTGTTTTCTACCGCACGATTATCTGCCTGCTGCTCAGGTTGTGTGCTTTGAAGAATCACACTTTCCAGCCATTCGTTAACCGTGATATTTTTCTGCTTTGCAGCGGCGAGCGCTATCTTCTTCGCCTTGGGTGAAATGCCACGCAATACCCCTTGGCTCCTTGAATTGGGTGTTGTTTTTTTCTTTGTCAGATTCTTAGTGCTAGAGGGAACTGATGTTCTCTTGGGCTTTTTTTGTGTTTTAGGTGCGCCTCTTTTTAGTGCAGTAGGCGTACGGACACCGCTCTTGAGAGTAATAGGCTTTTGAGGTTTTGAGGAGTAGTCCCGTTTTGAATCTTTTACCGAATTTCCTTGGGGAGGTGGGGTTCTCTTTTTTTCGTTTGATTCGGTCATGTGCGTCTGTAGCTGAAAGTATAGGTAAGTTCCGAACCCTTCAGGTTTGTTGTCGACATTGTAGCGGAAATAAAACCAAGTGAAGACTTTATCTCGATGTCGGGATTCTTGAGGTCTCTTTAAGATGGGTCGGAGTCTGACTAAAATACATCGATACCGCGCCATATCATGGGTTTGGTTTCGCAGCGTAAAAGGGGTGTTGGTTGGCGGAATGTGGTTAGCTGTGTATATCAGCGAAACCCGCCGAAGTGGCACAAGCGCTCGCTTGCAACCAGGAATCTGCCCATCCAAATGAAAGTGTGTAAAACGCTTGGATTCTCAATCTGGAGGGATGTCAGGGTTCAGACAACAAGATTGACGACAACTGAGACGATCCAAATAGTCGCAAATGCCAGGATCAGGGTATCCACAGAAAAGTGGTTCTGGTTTGGTTGTTTCATGGCGTTACCTCACTACTACTTCAGGTAGTTTGCCAAAGCCCGCTTTGTTTATGTACCGTCCACCGATGGGCTATGAACCGGTGATCGGACTGAAGTGCGAATCCTTTTGCTCGACATTCTGTCATCGTAAAAAATGTTGTCGCATGGCTGATGCAGAACAACCTGTTGTCCTTAATATAAGCGTCAGTATGGCCAAATCCTTTATAGCAGCATTGAAAAATATCAATCTGGATGCGATAGAATGAATTTAATTCCTGGAATCCTATTGAACCGTTTGATCTAGAGGTAGTCTCTATCAAAAAAAGGGAGGGTGGTTCGGTGTCAACAACACAATCACGGAATTTATTGCGCTCACAAGATGTTTCCGGATCTTATGATGAGGGTCTGCCGAGTCGTTATGAGGCCGTCCGATCGGTCAGCGAAAAGATCTCTGAACCGCTGGCTGTCGATGATTATCAACTACAGTCAATTGTTGAGACCAGCCCGCCGAAGTGGCATCTGGCCCATGTCAGTTGGTTCTTCGAGACCTTCGTGTTGTCGTATTTCCGCAAGGACTACAAACTCTATCACCCTGATTTTATTTATCTTTTTAATAGTTATTACTATAGAGTGGGCAACATGCATCCCCGGCCCCAGAGAGGGATGCTCTCCCGGCCTACCGTAGAGGAGATCTACGACTATCGTCGATATGTTGACGAGCAGATGCGGTTGTTAATGGCTTGGGCGGACAAGAGCCAGTGGGAGGATCTGGCATTTCGCGTCACGTTGGGACTTAACCATGAACAGCAGCATCAGGAACTGCTGCTGATGGATATCAAACACAATCTCTCAGTGAATCCGATACTACCAGCCTATCGATCGGATCTGCCGGAATCTCCCGCATTGGCTTCTCCGATAGATTGGAAGGAGAGGAAGGGTGGTACGCGCGAGATGGGCCATGCAGGTGAGGGGTTCTCCTTCGACAATGAGACACCCAGGCATCAAGTACTGATCCGGGATCACCGTTTGGCGAACCGCTTGGTTACCAACCAAGAATATCTGGAATTCATTGATGACGGTGGTTACCAGCAACCGGCACTTTGGATGGCGGATGGCTGGACATTAATCAACCAGCAGGGCTGGCAGCATCCTCTTTACTGGCATTCTGTTGGGGACGAGTGGAGAGAATACACCCTGGGTGGAACAAGAGACCTGAATCCCAATCAGCCGGTTTGTCACATGAGCTTCTATCGCTGATCGCCATGGAAGGCTGAAAGCCGAGGCGATTAGTCCCCGATAGGCGTAGGCGCGGTTGTATGGCCGTAATTGTGACTGTT
>JAHXHT010000215.1 GCA_025656435.1 Candidatus Thiodiazotropha sp. (ex Gloverina cf. vestifex)
ATGCACTGTTTTTCTTCGCTCATGGCAGTTTTGAAGCAAGCGAGAGGAAACGTTCGCTGACAAACGATTCGTTCAGAGCTTCCCTAGTGAAACTGTACGATTCAGTCGCTGTTCAGTTTAGGCACCTTATGCTGTCTTCGAGGATCACGAATTGACCCGAAAGGAGAGCTCAAATGAAAACCCTTACTCAGACACTATTAGTCGCATCGCTCACGATGTTTGCCGTTGTTCCTGTTTTTGCCTCGCATGGTGGTGATGGATACAGCAAGTCGGACAGAATTATGGAGCGGCTTGATCGGCAACAGAGACGCATTACCAAAGGCATTAAGAAAGATGAATTGACTCGTAAGGAGGTCAAGTTGCTGAAGCGTGATCAAAGAGACATCAGGCAGCTGGTCCGTCTCTTTCGTGATGATGGGCGACTCTCGAAAAGGGAACGGCGTTATCTTCAGCAGCGCCTGGACCGGAGCAGCCAGCAGATAAAACGACTGAAAAATAATGATCTCAACCTGTATGTGCGTCTGCACGAACGCTATGGCCAGCGGGATTATGCTCACAGACTCTGATGCTAAGGCATCAAAGAGACCCCGCTTCGGCGGGGTTCGACTGGATAAACTACAGATCCTGCCAGTCAGTCAGTAAAAGGCCGGAAGCAATGCCGGCCAGGCCACCCCCCAGAATACCGCCGATGATGGCTTTTGGTAGTGTCTCCTGTACTTGCTCGAGAACGGCTATCAACGGTCCCGCGACACCGCTATCCACACTGTTGATCATGACGAAGAAAGTCAGCGCGACGAATCCTGAGACACCGACACCCACGATCAATCCATCCCCGACGGGGGGTAACAGGTCATCGTAGTGCTTAATGAAAGTCGGCACCATCCAGACATAGAGGATGCCGGTGATTGGGCACATGAAAGCCACAATGGTGCTCAGGGAGATGCTGTCGAGCAGGCTGGAGAAAAGTAGGTAACCGAGTGAAGCCAGCCAGCCTGCGCTGAAGCCAGCCAGTGTCTTGGCATCTGCGCGGTGAACACGGGAAGACCCCGTACAGCGCGCCGATGATCGCGCCGATGGTTGAGACGATCAACAAGAGATAAAAGAGATTGATGGGCCAGCTTGCCAGGATGAAATAGAAGATGGAGAAGGGTGCGATGATGACTGTCATCAGAACGGCAAGCCGCATACTGCTGTAGATCAATGCGCCAAGTGTGCCTGCTAAGATGCCGGCTAGAAATACCGGATTGATCGGCAGTTGCCAGTGTGCCGCCAGTGCAGCAAAAAAGATGAACAACATCGCGTAGAGGAGTCCGACGAAGGCCCAGATTGCGCCTCGGATGAGGGCCTCCCGTACTCGATGAGCAATGGAGAGAGATGAAGATTGCTGAGGCATCGCTACCGCTCTTGTAAATCCAAATGATAGGTAACAATCCTGGCGATGAAAAGTGTTACAGGTCAGTCAAATTCCGGTAATTCATATGAAGTGGGTATGTTTTCAGCCGGAGCGGCAGGAAGAGATAGATTGATGGGATCAAGAGAACGGGGTTTTTTTCCAAGACAGGCTGAACAGTAGGACGCTTCACGCTGCTCAAGATTAAAAAACTGGCCAGGGCTGAGCGCCTGAAATACACGAAGAGGTGCCAGCCAGGAATTAAAGCGAGATTTTATTCAGATTCCTTGTGCCAACGCTCAGCACGGTCTCTTAGATGCTGCAGGATCCGTCGGTCCTCCGCTTGAACTTTGGGGTCCGGTGTCTCGGCATGAATGAAGTTTGTAATGGCATCCAGGTAGAGTTGAGATCTCACCTTGGCACTTCTTGTTGATCGCTTTCTTGGTTCCATGTTTTTCCCGCTTTTTGTGAAACAGGTCTTCCCGACCACAAATGAAGTCTATGGTTTACTCATCGAGTGGTACATAACCTCTTTGAAAAGAATTGTGAAACTCGACATGGTTTCGATAAAAAAACTTGTTGCCTGAGGGATGGAGCCTCCCCGGGTGAATGCTGAGAGGGTGACAGCTCACAGATTCAGTAAAGTTGCCATTAAGAGGCATAATTAGTGCTTAGTTATATTAAGTTACTCTGATATACTGCGCCGCTTTTTGCATCAGGCAAACGAGGTGGCCCATGTTTCAACTGACCTGTCCGGGAAAGCAGTGCATCAAGAATGATGTCCTGTCAGGCCTTACGGTCGCCCTGGCCTTGGTGCCCGAAGCAGTCGCCTTCGCCTTCGTAGCGGGTGTGGAGCCGTTAGTGGGACTCTATGCGGCGTTCATGATGGGGCTGATCACTTCGGTTATCGGTGGGCGTCCCGGCATGATCTCTGGCGCTACCGGTGCGATGGCCGTTGTGATGGTTGCGCTGGTGGCTGAACATGGTGTGGAGTATCTCTTTGCGGCTGTCCTGTTGGCGGGTGTGATACAAATCAGCGCCGGTCTGTTACGCCTGGGTAAATTCATTCGCTTGGTGCCTCATCCGGTGATGTTGGGCTTCGTCAATGGTCTGGCCATCGTGATCTTTCTGGCGCAACTCAAGCAGTTCCAGATTCCTGGTGAAGCGGGGGAACTGGTCTGGCTCGGCGGATCTCAAATCTGGATCATGTTGGGTCTGGTCGCCATCACCATGGCGATCATCCACTATTTGCCTAAACTGACTGCCGCTGTGCCGGCCTCTCTGGTGGCAATCGTATCTGTGACCCTGGCAGTGATCTTGCTGGATCTGGATACGCGGCTGGTACAAGATGTGTTGCGTGATCTCTCGGGTGATCCAGCGGCTACCATCGCGGGTGGCCTGCCTGAATTTCATCTGCCGATGGTTCCCTTCAACATGGAAACCCTGCAGATTGTTCTGCCCTACGCCATTATTCTTGCGGGTGTTGGGTTGATCGAGTCTCTGCTTACCATGAGTTTGATCGATGAACTGACCGAAACCCGCGGGCGCGGCAACAAAGAGTGTATTGGCCAGGGTGTGGGCAATACGGTCAACGGCCTGTTCGGCGGTATGGGCGGTTGCGCCATGATTGGCCAGAGTCTCATCAACATCAATTCAGGCGGCAGAGGGCGTCTCTCCGGGATCTCTGCCGCGCTATTCCTGCTCGCCTTCATCCTGTTCGGCGCCAGTCTGATCGAGATGATTCCGGTGGCTGTGCTGGTGGGTGTGATGTTTATCGTGGTACTTGGCACTTTCGAATGGGCCAGCTTCCGGCTCATCGGCCGCATACCCCTGGCGGATACCTTCGTCGGTATTCTGGTGGCTGTGGTGACTGTGCTGACTGACCTGGCCATCGCAGTCATCGTTGGCGTGATTGTTTCTGCCCTGGTTTTCGCCTGGGAGCATGCCAAACATATTCATGCAGATACCCATACTGACAAGTACGGCATCAAGTACTACAAACTCAAAGGGCCGCTCTTTTTTGGCTCGATGCAGAACTTTGCCGATCTGTTTGATCCGCGAAACGATCCCCATGAAGTGATCGTCGATTTCGCTGATGCCCGGGTCTACGATCATTCCGGCCTTGAGGCCATTGATGCCTTGGCGGATCGTTATATGCGCGCACAGAAGGCGCTGCATATCCGCCATCTCAGCCAGGAGTGTCAGAATCTTCTGGTCAAGGCGGGCAATCTGGTGGAGGTCAATATGATGGAGGATCCCATCTATCGGGTGGCGGATGACAGGGTGGCTTGAATGATCCCTGGTTTTTTTAGTATTTAATGGGCTATTTGGCGCTGCCGCGCAGCCAAACCCACCTTTGGCAGGAAAAGCACCACAACGCACCCCATGGTTGAACCGGGCGCCCTCCAACAATACGCCGATCAGGTCGATGGATTCGAGGGCTAAATCCACATCCAAATGGGTCATGTCCGCCCAGCGCAGATCGGCGCCCATCAGCCGTGTCTCGCTGAGATCCACATCGGACAATCGTGATCCTTGTAAGATCGCGCCTTCAAGTTGGGTATTTGTCAGATGAGCCTGTCGTAGGTCGGCGCCGGTTAAATCGGCACGTTGCAAGTTTGCATCCTGTAGATTCGCGCTCTTCAGTCTGGCCCAACGGAGTTTTGCATTCGCTGATCGCCATGGAAGGCTGAAAGCCGAGGCGATTAGTCCCCGATAGGCGTAGGCGCGGTTGTATGGCCGTAATTGTGACTGTT
>JAHXHT010000216.1 GCA_025656435.1 Candidatus Thiodiazotropha sp. (ex Gloverina cf. vestifex)
TAACAGTCACAATTACGGCCATACAACCGCGCCTACGCCTATCGGGGACTAATCGCCTCGGCTTTCAGCCTTCCATGGCGATCAGCGAAGGCGCCTTGTGAAACGCTATGGTGACGGTCTTAAGGCACAAATTGTGGTGGCGCCACACCACGGCTCGAAATCCTCTTCGGGCAATGCTTTTGTCAGCGCAGTGGACCCTGAGTGGGTGTTGTTTTCAACAGGATATCGGAATCGCTATGGATTTCCTAAACCAGAGATAGTAGCTCGCTGGCGTGCAATGGGGGCTGAAGTCCTTGATAGTGCGGAGGAGGGCGCCATTCAACTTCACCTCAAAAAAAACCATATTTCAGCGAAGCCTTTGCTTTATCGCCGGATAAATGCACACTACTGGAGCGAAGGTGTGGCGGCTCAGATGCAGAAAACATCCCTGATCGGGATTGGCCGCAATCGGATCGAGTCGGTCACTATCCAGATAGATAGCGCCATCAAGTATGATGAACGATAAATCGCTCTCTTTGTCATGACGAGGGGTTGCGTTTTTTGATGCCTATTCAGCTTCGTGTGTATCCTGAGGGAGAAGGACGATTCAATTTGGCATATGATATCCCCAATTTTTCATTAAGATGTGCCCATGGTTGAGGTGTACTGATCTACTATGGCTAACTGATCTGCATTTCAGGATTTCAAAAGGACGAGTGGAAAGTGTTTGAGTTCGTAAAATCAGGTGGCTGGTTAATGCTACCTATCATCGTTTGCTCGATTGTGGCATTGGCGATTGTGTTGGAGCGCTTTTGGATGTTGCGCCGTAAACGTGTCATGCCCGGACACTTGATGAGGCAGATACTGCAACTGCATCAAGAGAAGAAGCTCGATCGGGCAGATCTCAATAAACTCCGCGCCAGTTCTCCACTGGGCAAGATTCTGGCGGCAGGCCTGACCAACCGGAATCACAGCAAAGAGGTGATGAAGGAGGCGATTGAGGAGGTGGGGCGTCAGGTCGTACTGGAGCTTGACCGCTATCTCAATACTCTGGGCACCATCGCATCGATTTCACCACTGTTGGGCCTGCTGGGTACAGTGATCGGCATGATCAAGGTCTTCAGTGTTATCGTGACAGCTGGTGTTGGCGACCCCGGTGTGTTGGCCGGCGGTATTTCCGAGGCATTGATCACGACGGCTGCAGGTCTCTCTGTCGCCATCCCAAGTCTGATGTTTCATCGCTATTTCAGCGGGCTTATCGATCGTCTGGTTTTGGGCATGGAGGAGCAGGCATTGAAGCTAGTGGAAGTCATGCATGGTGAGCGTGAATAGGGAATATTCGATATGAATCTGCGTCCCCATCCACGCAAATCCCCTGAAGTCGATATCACGCCATTGATAGACGTGGTCTTCCTGCTGTTGATTTTCTTTATGGTCTCCACGACCTTCGATCGCGAAGCGCAAATACTGGTAGAACTGCCTGAGGCCACAGGTGAAGAGGCGCAACATGAGCAGAAGGAACTCGATATTACCATCGATGCCAGCGGTATTTTCTATATCAATCAGCAGGAAGTCATCAATACTCAGATCGAGACACTGAAGCGTGCCATCCAGAAGGCGGTTGGTGATGACAAAGATCTGCCTGTTATTATCAATGCCGATGCCAGGACACCACACCAGTCTGTGATGACTGCTATGGATGCTGCCAGTCAGCTTGGCTTTGTGCGCATGACCTTTTCCGCGCATCGTCCGCCGGCAGAGTGAGGCCGTAACGCTGTTGAAAGCGATTCAGCGATCCTGGCAAGGCGGGCATCCGATAACGCTACTGCTGCTACCTCTGAGCGGCCTGTTCTGCCTGCTCGTTGCGCTAAGACGTCTTGCTTACAGACTTGGACTGATCAAGACGAAACAACTCAGTGTCCCTGTCATCGTCGTCGGTAATATCACGGTCGGTGGGACAGGTAAAACACCCTTGGTAATCTGGCTGGCCGAGCAACTCCTTCGCATGGGATACAAGCCCGGGATCATCACTCGTGGCTATGGTGGGCTATCAGATGTCTGGCCTTGCGAAGTCACAGAGAACAGTAAAGCAACAGCGGTGGGAGATGAAGCCGTATTGATGCAACGCCGAGCGAAATGTCCCGTGTTTGCGGGTCCGAATCGATGGGAGGCAGGCAATGCATTGCTCTCTGCCCATGATTGCGATTTCATCATCTCTGATGACGGGCTCCAGCACTATGCGTTACAACGGGATTTAGAGATTGTAGTGATCGATGGAGATCGACGGTTTGGCAACGGACTTTGCCTACCCGCCGGGCCTATGAGAGAGCGGCCCAGACGCCTGAATAAGGTCGATCTGGTCATTGTTAATGGCAATGGCAAAGAGGATGAGTATTCGATGCAGGTAGGAGGAGAACTGGTTGTGCGCCTGGACGGAAGTGAAGAGAGGACGCTTACCTCTTTTAGTGACGAAAAAATCTGCGCTATCGCAGGAATTGGGCATCCGAGTCGATTCTTTTCCATGCTACAACAAGCCGGCTTGTCACCAGAATGTTATCCTTTCCCGGATCACCATCCTTTCCGGTTGGAAGAGTTACAGGCATTACCCCAAGAAACGGTTCTCATGACAGAGAAAGATGGAGTAAAGTGCGAATTGTTCGCACAACCTGATTACTGGTATGTACCCGCATCCGCCAAACCGGATAGTGGTTTTCAAATAGCATTCGACGCAATGGTTAAAAGGCTCAATGATGGATAGCAAACTACTCGATATTCTGGTCTGCCCTGTCTGCAAGGGGAAACTCTATTATGATAAGGATGCGGCAGAGCTGATCTGCCGGGCTGATAGACTGGCTTATCCGATTCGCGACGAGATTCCCGTGATGTTGGAAGACGAGGCGCGTAAGCTTTCCCCTGAAGAAGAGATTCCCAAGGCCTGATTATCATGAGCTTCAAAGTTGTCATACCTGCACGTTATGCCTCAGTAAGATTACCTGGAAAACCCCTGATGGATATTGCGGGAAAGCCGATGATTCAGCATGTCTGGGAACGGGCTGTCGAAAGTGGCGCCAGTGATGTAGTGATTGCAACGGACGATGAAAGGATTGCTGAAGGCTGTAAGGTTTTCAAAGCAGATGTCTGCATGACAAGCAGTGAGCACCGTAGTGGCTCGGACCGCATCGCGGAGGTGGCAGCTTCCAGAGGCTGGAGTAGTGAAGCGATTATTGTCAACCTGCAAGGTGATGAGCCGTGCATGCCGCCGGTGCTACTTTCACAGGTTGCAGAGGATATGGAGCAGCATCCCGCAGCGTCGGTCACCACGCTCTCCGCACCTATCACCGATCGAGCTGCACTTTTCGACCCGCATACAGTCAAGGTTGTCACCGATAGGGAAGGGCATGCGCTCTATTTCAGTCGTGCCCCCATCCCCTGGCATCGTGATGAGTTCGTCGAGGCTGACAGTATCTTACCTCCCGGTACCGGTTTTTCTCGTCATATAGGGCTCTATGCTTATCGTTCAGGCTATTTGGCGAACTTTGTGGATTGCCAGCCTGCCCCTATTGAATTGGCTGAGTCCCTTGAGCAACTGAGGGTACTTTGGCACGGGGGCAAGATCCACGTGAGTGAAGCCAAAGAAATACCTGGCCCTGGGGTTGATACACGAGAGGATCTTGCCAGAGTGACTCGGCTTTTTTCCTGAGAGAGTCTCATCACTACCCACCGGATCATCATGCCTTTCGGAGCCGTCTGACGGCAGCTTTTTAGCACGCCTGGCAATCGCCCTAGGGATTTCCCCCGTAAAAAAAATCGACAGCCCCCCACTACTAGGGCATTTGCCGCAGTGTGGTGGGGAGAAATTCCCAGAAATGTGTCGAAATAATTTACATAAAAAAATCACCTAGACGACAATCGTAATTAATTATATCTTGTAACCTCTTGTATATTATCTGAAATAATAGCTATTGGCATTAAAAGTGCTAAGACACATAAAGAAATTCACAGGATGAGATTTTTTATGCTTTGTGAATTTGATAACAATCAATAACGACATCCGCTGATCGCCATGGAAGGCTGAAAGCCGAGGCGATTAGTCCCCGATAGGCGTAGGCGCGGTTGTATGGCCGTAATTGTGACTGT
>JAHXHT010000217.1 GCA_025656435.1 Candidatus Thiodiazotropha sp. (ex Gloverina cf. vestifex)
GGTGAAATGCACTGTTTTTCTTCGCTCATGGCAGTTTTGAAGCAAGCGAGAGGAAACGTTCGCTGACAAACGATTCGTTCAGAGCTTCCCCAGGACATGGTTGTCCTTCGTGTCTACGTAGAGTTCGATTCGCGCCACATGCAATCGGAGTGCTTCCGGTTTGCGGGCAATCTCCTGGGCATAGTGCCCTTTCAGCTTTATGTACCAGCATGCCGCATGACTACGGTGTCTCTTAGAATTCGTGCTTAGGAATGCAGGTTCGAGCTGTGGATCATCGCTATGGGGGGAGGCCGCGGTATCTATCTGGAGAACCAGTGACTGCTGCAAGTGGTATGCGGTCCGTGCCATAGTCTATCCTTCTGGTATGAAAACTTTCACGTGGAGTTTTTATATCTCTTTACCTGAATCTGGCGCACCCTGGTGATATTTTTTCACGGGATGATTGAAACGCGACCATTCCCAGCTTTCTGCATTTAGGGTTTCACCTTCAGTTATTCATATCGCCAGATTGAAGTGATTCTATTTCGCAGGAATTTGCTTAAATTGACAGCAGTGATTCCGCCTGGAATTCGGGTTAAACTGCCATCCTTCACTCAGCAGACAACGAAACCGGTATATGTCCTACCAGGTATTAGCCCGTAAATGGCGCCCGCAGCTGTTCAGCCAGCTGGTGGGGCAGGAGCATGTCGTCAAGGCGTTGACCAATGCGTTGGACAACGAACGGCTGCATCACGCTTATCTGTTTACCGGTACCCGGGGGGTTGGTAAGACCACATTGGCGAGAATCTTTGCCAAATCTCTCAATTGCGAGCAGGGTATCAGCGCCACACCCTGTGGAGTTTGTGATGCCTGCCGTGAGATCGATGAGGGGCGCTTCGTCGACCTGCTGGAGGTGGATGCAGCCTCCCGCACCAAGGTAGACCAGACCCGTGAACTGTTGGATAACGTCCCCTATGCCCCCGTACGCGGTCGCTACAAAGTTTATCTAATTGATGAAGTTCACATGTTTTCTGCCAGTAGTTTCAATGCTTTACTGAAGACACTTGAGGAACCGCCTCCGCATGTAAAATTCATCCTTGCCACTACAGATCCGCAGAAAGTTCCGGTGACTGTGCTCTCCCGCTGTTTGCAGTTCAATCTCAAACGGCTCAGTCGCGAGCAGATCGAGCAGCAGCTGAGATACATTCTGGAGCAGGAGAAGATCCTGTTTGATGATGAATCTCTTTCGCTTTTGGCCAGAGGTGCAGACGGCAGCATGCGTGATGGACTGAGTCTGCTCGATCAGGCTATCGCCTTTGGCGCCGGTGAGGTGAAAGGAGCGGAGGTGCGTACCATGATCGGCACGGTGGGAGCCGACCAAGTCTATCGTCTGCTGGATGCCCTGATGAATCAGAATGGTGCTGAGTTATTGCAGGGTGTTGCCGAGATGACCCAACGGGCTACCGACTTCACCTCAGCGACTCAGGAATTGTTGGCCATGCTGCATCAGATTGCCCTGATGCAAACGGTACCGGGGATTGCGCCGGACGAAGCCTTCGACTCAACACGCCTGCAACACTTTGCCGATGGGCTGACAGCGGAAGATATACAGCTTTTCTACCAGATCGGATTAACCGGCCAGAAAGAGCTCCATCTGGCGCCGGACCCACGTAGTGGTTTCGAGATGCTGCTGCTGCGGATGCTGGCCTTTCGTCCGGCAGAGAGCGCCGGGGCATCTGGTGGTGGTGCAGGCAGTGCGCAAACCCGGCGTGTGAGCGGTGCGGCAGCCCCAAGCCCTTCACGGCCAAAGCAGACGGCTACTCAGGTAGATCCGTCCTATCAGTCTACGAAAGCGAAAGCGCCGGTGGCTGACAAGCGTCCACCGCAGGCCGCAGCCATCAAGAAAGCCGATCCCGCTCAATGGGACAGCTTCGTCGCTGGTTTGAAGCTGGGCGGTATTGCCAGTCAGTTGGCCCACCACTCGGTCTACGAGAGCTGGGATGGGGAGACCCTCTGTCTTAAGCTCGACACTTCACACCGACATCTTCGTGTAGGGCAAGCGGAATCCCGCCTGCAGGAAGGCATCAGTAGTCAGTTGGGCAGAGCGGTCAAACTGAAAATTACTGAGGCGGTGCCTGAGGCTGAAACCCCTGCCATGCGCCAAGACAGGGAGCAGCAGGAGCGTCAGCGGGAGGCACAGGCCTCGATGAGCAGTGATCCCCTGGTCAAGGAGATGGAGGAGCACTTCTCAGCCAAGCTAGTGTCCGATTCGGTACGGCCGACGGACTGAGCTGCTGAAAGTGGGTATACGAATCTGCTCCATCAGCACATAAATCTTTAAGTATTGAATAGACATTGAGGAAAAATCCATGAAAGGCGGTATAGGCAATCTGATGAAACAGGCCCAGAAGATGCAGGCCGAAATGCAGGAGACACAGGAACGTCTTGCCCAGGAAGAGGTTACCGGTGAGTCCGGTGGCGGCCTGGTAAAGGTCATCATGAACGGAAAACATGAAGTGCGCCGGGTAGAGATCGACGATTCATTGGTGGGTGATGACAAGGAGATGCTTGAGGATCTGGTCGCCGCTGCGATTAACGATGCCGCACAGCGGGTCGGTCAGAAGGTGCAGGAGAGCATGTCAGGACTCACTGAGGGACTGGGACTACCACCAGGTATGAAACTTCCCTTCTGAGTTTTTCGACTGTGAGTAACCCACCACTACTGCAACAATTGATCGCCGCCCTGCGATGTCTGCCCGGTGTCGGGGCCAAGAGCGCCCAACGTATGGCATACCATCTGTTGGAGCGCGACAGGGATGGTGGACGGCATCTGGCTGGGATGCTGTCAGAATCCATGGACAAAATCGGTCACTGTACCCGTTGCCGCACCCTCAGTGAGACAGCGCTCTGCAACCTCTGTGACAATCCCCATAGGGACCCCTCGATACTTTGTATTGTGGAGACTCCGGCTGACCTGATGATCATCGAACAGGCCATTGACTACCGGGGCAGTTACTTTGTGCTCGGTGGGCGACTTTCTCCGCTGGATGGCATCGGACCTCGGGAGATCGGCCTGGAACAGTTGGATCAAAGATTTGCTGAAGGTGTGGTCACAGAAATCATCCTCGCTACCAATCCCACGGTAGAGGGTGAAGCAACGGCACAATACATCCACGATATGGCAAGAGCCAGAGGGATCAAAACGACGCGTATCGCCCAGGGAGTGCCCATGGGCGGTGAGCTGGAGTATGTGGACGGCGCCACATTGGCTCACGCCTTTCATGAAAGATCGGAAATATAGCTAATAATTAAACCAGGAGGAGATCCGATGAGCGACTGCCTTTTCTGCAAATTCGTCAGTGGTGAGATCAAACCGGATACAGTCTATGAAGATGATGATGTTCTCGCCTTCCGGGATATCAATCCCCAGGCACCGACACATATTCTGGTTGTCCCCAAACACCATATTGCCACATTGGACGATCTCCAGCTGAAAGACGATGCGTTGATCGGCAAGCTCTATCTGGCGGCTCAAAAGATTGCCAAACAGGAAGGTATAGACGAAGCCGGCTACCGTACGGTGATCAACTGCAATGAACAGGCAGGGCAGACAGTGTTCCATATTCACCTGCACCTGCTGGGTGGGCGTAGCATGACCTGGCCGCCGGGGTAGTCGGGGGTCTTTTCTCAAATATTCATCAGGCGGGAATAGGCATCATTCGTCATTTTCTCATGCCACAGATTTAAATTGTCGTTGATATAGTCAATTTATTCACTCGAATATCATGTGGATGTCAACGGCTGTAACCCTCATCAATCGGGTTAATCTTTTTAACGCTCGAGCAGACATTCGAAATCATCCACACACACAGGGGGACTGAACAGGTAACCTTGATAAAAATCACAACCCTGCTGTTGCAGGAAGTAGTGTTGATCAACGGTCTCAACCCCCTCCGCAAGGACGCTCAACCCCAGGTTTTTGGCCATCGAAATGATGGTAGTGGTAATCTCCATGTCATCTTTCTTATAGGGGATTTCATCCGCTGATCGCCATGGAAGGCTGAAAGCCGAGGCGATTAGTCCCCGATAGGCGTAGGCGCGGTTGTATGGCCGTAATTGTGACTG
>JAHXHT010000218.1 GCA_025656435.1 Candidatus Thiodiazotropha sp. (ex Gloverina cf. vestifex)
GGACGGTCGGGGCATAACGGCTGTCGCGTAGGCGAGTCGATTTTGGGGACTCGGATGTCCCAAAATCTTTCACGAGGTAGCGACACGCTTGTTCGCATATCCGGTCAGGCAGATGGATGAAATACTCGGTGCGGTAGTGATTAAGGTGGATTTGACCACACTGGAGCAGCAGTGGCGGGGACGCCAGGAGGAGGTGGTCGTAACTGATCCCGAGGGGGTGATCTTTATTACCACACGGCCGGACTGGCGCTTCCGCAGTCTCTATCCGCTTTCTGAGAGTGACCAGGAGCGTATCGATAAGAGTCGCCGTTACTCTGGAGCCAGCGTAGAACCCCTGAATATCCGTCAACGTACAACCTTGAGTGGCGACAGTCGGCTGATGACCTTGGGTCCCATGCGCGGGATGGATCATCTGTCAGGGGATGAAGCGTACCTGGTGCAGCAAGTACAAATGCCGGAGGCCGGTTGGCGTGTCCACCTGATGACACCGCTTCAGCAGGTACAGCGTCGTGTCGGCTGGTCCCTGATGATCACGACCTTTGGCTTTGCGGTACTGGTATTGCTGGGGCTTTTTTTACAGCAACGCCAACGTCGTCGTCGGGAACGGGTCAGATACGAAGCGCAGGCCAATCTCTCCCTAAGAGAGGCCAGGGATCGTCTCGAACAACGGGTAGAGGAGCGTACCGTGGATCTGCGCCAAGAGATGGCGGAGCGGCGTCGCATGGAGCTTGCGCTGAGACAGACCCGTGATGAGTTGATCCAGGCGGCAAAGTTGGCGATGTTGGGGCAGATGTCGGCCAGTATCAGCCATGAAATCAACCAGCCGCTGGCCGCGATTCGTTCCTATACCGATAATGCCAAACAGTTCCTGCAGCAAGACCGTTGTGACGATGTGGCATGGAATCTCGATCAAATTGGTGAGTTGATCGACAGCATGACCCAGATCAGCTCGCAACTGAAACTCTTTGCGCGCAAGACCGATGGACAACGCAGTCCTGCCTCATTGCACAATGTGATCGAAGCCAGTAAGCGTATCTTGTTGCCTCGATTGAGTCGGACAGGCACCGAAGTGCGTGTGCAATCGCTGAGAGATGATATCGAGGTGATGGCTGACCCGGTGCGGCTGGAGCAGGTATTGGTAAATCTGATTGGTAATGCGGTCAATGTCATGGAGAAGCAGACGGAACGCTGGGTGTCGATCGGTATCGAGAGTAAGAATGAACAGCTGCGTCTGACCATTCATGATAATGGTCCCGGTATCTCCGAGGAACATTTGAAGCGAATCTTCGATCCCTTCTTTACCACCCGGGAGACCGGTCTGGGATTGGGGCTCTCCATCTCCCAACATATTATCGAGAGCATGGGTGGTACACTGATGGCCAGAAACAGCGAGCAGGGTGGCGCTCTTTTCAGTTTGCAGTTGCCGCTGGCGGATAGGGTCTGATACATGCCTCAAAAACTACCGGTCATTTTCATCGATGATGAGAAACATATCCGCATTGCCAATGCACAAACACTGGAATTGGCTGGCTACCAGGTACACACCATGGATGGTGCTGAGTCGGCACTACACCTGCTGAGTCATGACTGGCCGGGGGTTGTGGTGTCCGATATCAAGATGCCGGGTATGGATGGTATGGAGTTTCTACAGCAGGCCCGAGCTATCGATCACGATCTGCCCGTAATCCTCATTACCGGTCATGGGGATATCGCAATGGCGGTCAAGGCGATTCGTGAGGGGGCCTACGATTTTCTCGAAAAACCCTTTGCTGCTGAGCAGTTGGTGGAGACCGTCAAGCGGGCATTGGATAAGCGGGCGCTGACGCTGGAAAACCGCTGTCTGCGATTGGAGTTAGAAGCACAGAGTGCGCCGGGACCTCGTATTATCGGACGTACCCCGGCAATGCAGGGATTGCGCACCACCATCTCCCAGGTTGCCGATACCGATGCGGATGTGCTCATCTTCGGTGAAACAGGTACCGGTAAAGAGCTGGTGGCACGCTCACTACACGAACATAGCCGACGACAGGCGCACAACTTTGTCGCCGTCAATTGCGGCGCAGTGCCGGAGAATCTGATCGAAAGCGAACTCTTTGGCCATGAACCCGGTGCCTTTACCGGCGCCACAGGACGGCGGGTTGGGCGTTTTGAGCACGCCAACCAGGGCACACTTTTTCTCGATGATATCGAAAGCATGCCTATGCCAGTACAGATCCATCTTTTGCGTGTGCTGCAAGAGCGGGCTGTGGAACGCCTGGGCTCCAATGACTTGGTGCCACTCAACCTGCGTGTGGTGGCGGCCACCAAGGTTGATCTTAGAGAGGCGGGAGGATATTCCACTCCTGTTCCACCATTTTCTGTTATTGGCTGGTTCACGCTATGAAAGGGAAGCACCACTACCCAATGCCGACCAGATGCGTGTGCTACTGACCCACGCATGGCCAGGCAATGTACGAGAACTACGCAATATCGCGGAGCGTTACGTGCTGCTGGGGGAGAATGTCGCTTATGACTTGGAGCAACTGATGCGGGGTAGTGCCGCGGAAACTGCTATCACCTTGCCGCAGCAGGTGGACTGCTTTGAGAAGAGCCTGATCAAACAACAGCTGGAATTACAGAAAGGGAGCCTGAAAAAAACCATGGAGGCGCTTGGGATTCCACGCAAGACACTCTACGACAAGATGAGAAAGTACGGTCTCGACAAGAGCCACTATAAGTAAACTCAACAGTGGAAATTAAACTAGTGTTAACAGGTCCTAGGACGTGGCTTGTTGTTGGTAGCGCTGCTTGTAGCCGTTGTATTCCTTAATCAAGCGATCAACGGAAGCCGACTCGAAAGGCTGTAATCCTCTCAGGCTCATACGCTTGGTGCCACGACCAATGACCTCACCGTTTTCTATAAGGTGGAAATCAAGTCGCACGATACCCTTCTTCCCCTGAACCTCGATGGCTGAGCCTGCAGGTTCCAGGGTCGGGTTGTGTAGTTCGAGATGGTCAAGATGGATTTCCATACTTTGGTAGATCACCAATGGACGGGCAGGATTGATCATGACACCCTGCTCAGACATGAGCGGAACCAGAATATGGGGAAAGGTCTTGCCGGAAAAAGCTACATAACCGGTAGCCAGGTTATGGATTAGGTCAGTGTCAGCTGTCATCTCGCCATCCCGTTCGATGGTGAGGTAGCATTTACCGCTGTCATCTGAAATATCGATCTTTTTATCATCTGTCTCAGGAAAGATGACAGCATTGTCGCTAACCATGCCGGAGAAGGTGAAGCACATGTGCTGACTGAGTCCAAATTGGTTCAGCGCAACGGAGAAGAGTAGATCTCCCGGTACACAAAACATCTTCGCATTGGCATCATGCAGCGGGTTATAGTCGTTCGCAATCTCCTTCGCGAAACGGCTCGACTGCTCTCGGCTAAAGAGAATCTTGTCGTTATTCTGTGTATAAAAGTCGGCCACCAGCATACTTTTTTCCATGGGGATCATCATTCAAATAAGCACGCAATCATAGCAGGTGTATGCGGCGAGATAAAAGTTGAGTGGGAGGTCTGTGCGCGCGGTCTCAAAGAGAGAGCGGGCAACGAAACATAAGTTGGGATAGTATGAGATGCCTTGTTTACAGGTCCTTTTATGAGAATTTGTGGCGGACTTTTGATCGTAAGGCGTCATCCATGAATTGTTCAGAGTTTCCTTAAGCATGAATCGACTTCACACTGCACGCAGTCACAAATCGAAATGGAATTGATCACCAGTAACACGTTCTATGGGCTTTTTAGGCATGGCTTACAGTGGCTCGCTAATCTGCGTCGTGCAAAGCAGGCAAGAATCGAGGAGTCGGTTCAGGCACTGAGGCTGGTGATTATCGCTGCCAGGGAAACAGCGGTCTATCTGCGTCAACTCAAGGAAACCGGACGGCAGGACCACACAGTCGAACGCCATCTTACAGTGCTATGGACCAAGCTGGGTTTTGCACTGCAAGACCTGGGACTCGAAAAGCTCGCCCGCTGATCGCCATGGAAGGCTGAAAGCCGAGGCGATTAGTCCCCGATAGGCGTAGGCGCGGTTGTATGGCCGTAATTGTGACTGT
>JAHXHT010000219.1 GCA_025656435.1 Candidatus Thiodiazotropha sp. (ex Gloverina cf. vestifex)
GCAATGTGCAATACGGAATCGTGACGGACGCAGGACGGTCGGGGCATAACGGCTGTCGCGTTGGCGAGTCGATTTTGGGGACTCGGATGTTCCAAAATCTTTCACGAGGTAGCGACACGCTTGTGCCAACAAACCCGCTTGGGCCAGCTTCGACACAACCAGTGGTATCTTAGAAGGTACGCCTGCTATAGGTGATGCCGGTAGCTACAACAATATTACAATTACAGTTTCAGACGGTGAATTGAATGCATCGCTCGGCGCCTTTGATATCACTGTTTCTGACAGCAATCGGGCGCCTGTTATCAGTGGTTCGCCAGCCACCCATACAGTAGAGCTGTCAACTTACAGCTTCACACCAACTGCATCGGATGCGGACGGAGACAGCCTGACGTACAGCGTCAGCAACCAGCCCTCTTGGGCCAACTTCGATGCCGCCTCCGGTAATCTGTCGGGCACACCGGGCTATCTGGATGCCGGCACCTATAGCAACATTGTAATCAGTGTCAGTGACGGGAGCGTCAGTGCTTCACTCGGTTCTTTTAATATCACGGTAGCGGATCTCAATCGTGCGCCGACTATCTCTGGTATACCTGATAGCTCATTGGCAGAAGGTAATGCTTACAGTTTTACCCCTGTCGCCAGCGATCCTGACGGCAATAGTCTTGCATTCAGTGCTGCGAATCTCCCACAATGGGCGAGTTTTAACGATTCAACAGGAACACTCTCCGGTACGCCTGATTTCACTGCGGCTGGTACCTACAGCAATATCGTGATCAGTGTCAGCGATGGTGCGGCCAGTGCCTCATTGGCCTCATTCAATATCACCGTAACAGATGTTAATCAGGCGCCTACCATTAGCGGTACGCCAAGCGCCAGTGTTATAGCGGGTGATGGCTACACGTTTGCTCCGAATGCAGACGACGCTGATGGTGACAGCCTCACTTTTACCGTCAACAACTTACCTGCTTGGGCAAGTTTTAATAACAGCAATGGTAGCCTGACCGGTACACCTCAGGAATCTGATGTGGGTGTATACGGCAATATCCAGATTACTGTTACGGATGGCAACGAGGACGTATCATTGGGGGCCTTCAGTATCGTGGTGAACTCTTCAGTGGCGTCAACGGGTTCCATGGTATTAAGCTGGTCAGCACCGACTACCCGTACAGATGGTTCTCCATTAACTATCTCTGAGATCGATGGATATCGCATCTACATTGGAGACACAAGCGATTCACTGCAGATGGAAGTCGATCTGAATGAGGGTACGGCAACATCTGTCACCATCTCCGATAAGGAAGTCGGCACCTACTATGTCGCTTTGACTACCTATGATATGGACGGAAATGCCAGCTCATATTCCAATGTTGTTGAAATCAATGTGACCAACTAAGGGAATCCAGTTTCTCTCGAGGAGAGAAGGCCGGGGTGCTTCCAAACAAGAGAGTCAGGATGTCTCTAGCACCCGGGTAATGAGGTTGTCTCTGCGTCTATCTGACTTACGACGCTCAGCTAGTTTCGGGTCGGCCAGCCGACTGTTCCGTCGATCTCGCGAGGGAAACCTGCGTTGGTAGCGATGAGGTTTGATGAACAGACCGTTGACCGTTTTTCCATCCAGGTTGTCAATGATGTTGTCAGCAGTTACTTGGGTGCTGACCTGTACAATGGCGTGGTACTCGGTACTGTCGGACTTCAAGTCCCTTATGCGAATGATTTTTGAGCGTTTAATGATGTTCCGTTTGAAGAACATCGAGAAATGCAGGCCAGATCTGCAACCCTTTCGCGTGACTCTGTTGATCTCTTTTACCGAAGTGCCGCGCGGTAAGTGTTTGTAGAAAATCCACATATCTCCCTTTCCTCATCCATGTAAGCTGTTGTTGTCCATACATTGACTTATTTTTTGGCTTTTTTAAAGACCGAACAACCCTATATAATCAGGGTTTTGTGTGGTGGTGCGATAAATTATTCCCAATTATTTTTTTAAAATGCCATAAAAAACAATGGCGTGAAGTGGCAGTTAACTTTTTTGTTCGTGCAGAACAAAAAAGATTCAGACCCTGATTTTATGTAAAAAAATGTAAAAAAATCCGACACTGCTTCGCTCTTTACAAGACTTCAGGCAAGTCAGAAGCCTCATGTCAGCAGTATTCACGATTTCTCTTTCTTACGTTTTTTCTTTCCTTTTCCTTTCTTTCGGGATTGACGCTCATTCGATGGAGTCTCTTCCGAAAGGTGCAGATCAAGCCTCTGCCCACGGACAAAAACCCGTCGCAGGTGCTGGTAGATATCTTTCGGCATACCAACTGGGAGCTCCACCAAACTATGATCTTCCCGAATATCAATACGACCAATCATCTGACCATCAAGCCCGGCTTCGTTGGCGATTGCACCAACGATTTCTCTGGGTGAGGCTTCATGCTTCTCCCCGACTTCTAGCCGGTAAGTCTCGAAGGGGACAGAATTATCTCTTTTGTGAGATGTTTTTTTGGGGCGCTTACCGAAGTCAGATTTTTCCGTGCTTCTTTCTTGACGCTCATTGCGTCCCTTGCGTACCGGTTTCTCCAATTCATCGACAATAAATGGTCGTGTTTTCTGACTCAGGAAAGTCAGTGCCGCAGCGATATCCAGAGCACTTGTCTCCTGCTCTTTCTCGATACGACTGACAAGTCGATAGTAGAAGTCCAGATCTTGTTCACTGAGGGTCTCGCGAAGCATGTCCACGAAGCGATCGATACGATGTTCACTCAGATCATCTGCTGTCGGCAAGTTTATCGCAGGAATGGGTTGGCGGGTTGTACGCTCAATGGCTTTGAGCAGACCGCGCTCCCTCGGTTGCACGAACAATAGTGCCTTCCCGGTGCGGCCGGCTCGACCAGTGCGCCCGATGCGATGGACATAGGATTCGGGATCGTTGGGAATATCATAGTTGACCACATGGCTGATTCGCTCAACATCGAGACCACGGGCAGCCACATCGGTGGCGACGATGATGTCCAACTGACCGGCCTTCAGACGCTTGACAGTGCGTTCACGCATGGTCTGATTCATATCACCATTTAGCGCCTCGGCAGCAAAACCGTGTGCTTCGAGCTTGCCGGCCACTTCCACCGTCGCTGTTTTGGTGCGCACGAAAATAATCATGCCGTCGAAGGATTCGACCTCCAGCAGGCGGGTCAGGGCATCCATCTTATGATGGCGAGTCACTACGCAGTGAGACTGGTCAATGGTTGTGACTGTCTCTGTTTTGTTTTTGACCTTTATTTCTATTGGGTTACGCAGCTGTTTTCTGGCGATGCGACGGATAGCATCCGGCATAGTTGCGGAGAAGAGGGCCACTTGTCGCTCAGGTGGTGCTTGATCGAAGATCCACTCGATATCCTCGATGAATCCCATATTCAACATCTCGTCAGCTTCGTCGAGTACCAGAGAGCGTAATCCTTTCAGTGTTAATGATTTTCTTCTCAGATGGTCCATGACACGTCCAGGTGTGCCGACGATAACCTGAGGATTTCTCTGTAGCTGACGAAGTTGGAGGCCGATGCTCTGTCCGCCATAGAGGGGCAAAACGTGAAAAGAGGGCAACTGGCTGGCATAGCTCTGAAAAGCCTCGGCAACCTGTAGCGCCAATTCTCTGGTCGGGGCCAGCACCAAAATTTGGGGCGATTTCTGCTTGTTATCGAGCCGGCTGAGCAGGGGGAGCGCAAAAGCTGCCGTTTTTCCGGTACCTGTTTGGGCCTGCCCCAGCAGGTCATTTCCCTCGAGCAGAGGGGGGATAGCTTCAGCCTGGATCGGTGTAGGCACCTCATAGCCCATGGCTTGAATGGCTTTAAGCAGGCCGGGGGCCAGTGCTAGGCTGGAAAAATCTACAATTTTGTCGGAAGCGGTCATCTGTCTACTCGGGGGGATGGGAAACGGTCAGCCGCTTCATCGAGATGGGGTGAGAAGGCGCGGGAGTATACCGTAAACGGCAAAGGATCACGATACCCAATCTTAAATTAAGCAAGCGTGTCGCTACCTCGTGAAAGATTTTGGGACATCCGAGTCCCCAAAATCGACTCGCCAACGCGACAGCCGTTATGCCCCGACCG
>JAHXHT010000220.1 GCA_025656435.1 Candidatus Thiodiazotropha sp. (ex Gloverina cf. vestifex)
CGGTCGGGGCATAACGGCTGTCGCGTTGGCGAGTCGATTTTGGGGACTCGGATGTCCCAAAATCTTTCACGAGGTAGCGACACGCTTGTCTTCCTTGTCATCGTCTCAAAGACGATGGGACAAAACAACTGTTAGTTTTTCTTGGTCTTTCTCTCTGGCATGTTGTTTAAAAATCCGACTCAGATAAATGGCCAGTGAGACAATGAGCAGTGATGCCAGAAATGCGATAAAAATACCGAGAGCCAAACTACCTTCAAGATTCTCTGTGTGGTGATTCAGTTGCTGAATAAAAAAGGGGGATAGAATAGCTGTCAGCAGGGCAAGGAAAAATAGTGACAGCAGTAAACCCTTTGTCATACTGGCCTGTAGACTTGGGATGCTCCCTATGGTCTTGAATGTGACCACGTGTTGATTTTAGCCATTGATGTAACTGACCAGCTGTTCAATCACGAACTGCTGGTTTTCGATGATGGCTTTAACCAGGTCGCCAATCGAGATGATACCGACCAGCGTTTCCCCTTGCATCACGGGTAGATGTCGCACCCGTTTTTCGGTCATGATGGCCATGCACTCCTCAATGCTCTGCTCTGGGTGGGAGACGACCACTGGTGTGGACATGATCTCGTGAACCTTGGTTTCCTTGGATGTTCTGCCTTTGAGAATGATATTGCGGGCGTAGTCACGCTCTGAAAAGAGCCCGGTCGGCTTGCCTGACTGCATCACCACCAGGGCGCCTATACCCATGTCAGCCATGATGGCCAGTGCGGAATATACCGTGGCATCCCCATCTACAGTCTCGACATGAGAGCCTTTGTTATTGAGTAATTGACTGATGGTGTACACGAAATCTCCTCCTGAATACTGTTTTTTTCTAACTATAGAACATCCCAACAGATTCGTATGTTTGTGCTTGGAGAGGGAATGGATATGTGAGTGCGTATCACAATACACTGATAGTGCTATTTTTTCTGATTAACTGCGATAAAACAGGGTAGAATTATTCTCATGCAATACAGAACCATTGAAGATTTTATCGGCAATACACCACTTGTCAGATTGCAGCGCCTGCCAGGACAGACCAGTAATACCCTGTTGGTGAAGCTGGAAGGCAACAATCCTGCTGGCTCCGTCAAGGATAGACCTGCCCTGAGTATGATCTGGCATGCCGAGATGCGCCGTACCATCAAACCGGGGGACACGTTGATCGAGGCAACCAGCGGCAATACCGGTATCGCATTGGCAATGGCGGCGGCGATTAAGGGTTATCGGATGATTCTGGTGATGCCCGAGCACATGAGTATGGAGCGCAGAGCGGTCATGAAGGCCTACGGCGCCGATCTGGTATTGACCCCCAAGGCGGGTAGCATGGAGGCGGCCATTGATAAGGCACGTGAGTTGGAAGCTGCGGGTGAAGGGGTGATTCTGGATCAATTCTCCAACCAAGATAATCCACAGGCACATATCGAAGGTACGGGACCAGAAATCTGGCGGGATACCGGTGGTGAAATCACCCGCTTTGTCAGCGCGATGGGTACAACCGGCACCATCATGGGTGCCTCGACCTATCTCAAATCACAAAACCCAGAGATTGAAATCGTTGGTGTACAGCCGATGGAAGGTGCCAGCATTCCTGGCATACGCCGCTGGCCTGAGGCTTATCTGCCCAAGATCTACGACGCCAGCCGGGTTGACCGTATCATCGATGTGTCGCAGGAGGATGCGGAAGAGACAACACGGCGACTCTCTGCCAAAGAGGGCATCTTTGCCGGCATCTCCTCAGGCGGCGCTGTGGCGGCGGCACTCAAGCTCTCCGCGATGGTTGAAAATGCAGTGATCGTAACCATTATTTGTGACAGGGGCGATCGCTACCTCTCTACCGACGTCTTCCCGGCCAGTTGACCATGGGACGTAGACGTAGAAGAAAGCAGCTCCCGACAGAGCCGGTGGAGACAGAGATTGAGTCCATGACCCATGATGGAAAAGGGGTCACGCATCTTGGCGGAAAAACCACCTTCATCCATGGTTCTCTGCCGAATGAGCAAGTACGTTTCCTCTATACAGGTCGCTGGCGAAAACATGATGAAGGCCGGGTGATTGAGGTGTTACAAGCATCTCCTGATCGGGTGGAACCCCGTTGTCACCAGTTCGGTATCTGTGGTGGTTGCTCTCTGCAGCATCAGGCGCACCGGGCACAGATCGAAACCAAACAACAGGCCATGCTGGATGCGTTGAAACATATTGGAAAGGTTGCGCCGGAGCAAATTCTCCCACCACTTGTAGGGCCTTCAGAATGGGGCTACCGAAGAAAGGCGCGGCTGGGTGTACGCTATGTCCCAAAGAAGGGAGGGGCACTAGTTGGCTTTCGGGAGCGAGGATCATCCCGTGTGGCAGATATCGAGAGTTGCCATGTTCTTCATCCCAGGGTGGGAGAGTTGTTGCCTCAACTTCGATCATTGATTGACGGTCTCTCCGCTTATGATCAGATACCGCAGATCGAAATGGCCATGGGAGATGAAGTCTGCGTGCTTATTTTTCGTCTACTGAGCGAGCCCACCGAATCAGATCTCGCTGCACTGCATGGCTTTGGGCTGCAGCATCAGGTGGCAATCTATCTGCAGACAGGCGGACCCGATACCGTACAGCCGTTAAATGGTGCAGAAGCCGAGTTGACCTACGATCTGCCGGCATTCGATCTCAAGCTGCAATTTCTGCCTAGTGACTTCACTCAGGTCAACAGCGATATTAACCGTCAGATGATCCAGCGGGCTGTTGAAATGCTTGACCTCAATCCAGAGGACAGGGTACTCGATCTTTTTTGTGGATTAGGCAATTTTACTTTACCGCTGGCTCGTCATGCCGGTAGTGTTACCGGTGTAGAGGGGGATGGAGGCTTAGTGGCTAGGGCAAGAGAGAATGCAGCTCGGAATTTAATCGAAAATACAACGTTCTTTACGGCTAACCTCTACGAGTCACTCGAACATGAGCCTTGGCTAAGTCAGCGCTTCAATAAAATTCTGCTCGATCCTCCTCGTAGTGGTGCTCAGGAAATATTGGAGTATCTACCGAAACTGGGGGCGGAAAAGATTGTTTATGTTTCCTGTTATCCGGGTACATTGGCAAGAGATGCCGGTATCTTGGTTCATGAACTTGGGTACCGTTTAATCGATGCCGGTGTGATGGATATGTTTCCTCATACGGCACACGTAGAGTCGATTGCACTGTTTGAAAAGGGCTAATCATGGGTTTGGAAATTGAGCGTAAGTTTCTTGTCATTAACGAGCTGTGGAAGTCGCATGTCGAGAGTGAAAGTCAACTAAAACAGGGTTACCTGGCCACACAGAACAATGCCACAATTCGTGTGCGTATCGCTGAGAATCAGGCAATGCTTAATATTAAAGGTGTTACTACCGGTATTCGACGTAGTGAGTATGAGTATGAGATACCGCTACAAGATGCACAGGAGATGCTCGACAATCTAACAGAAGATTCGATTATCGATAAAGTTCGTTACCAAGTTCGCTGTGGTAACCACATTTGGGATCTTGATGTATTTCATGGTGAAAACAAGGGGCTGATTATTGCCGAGGTAGAGCTTTCTACTGAAGATGAAGGTTTTATAATCCCTGAATGGGCGGGTTTGGAAGTCTCTGGAGACATTAAGTATTACAATGCAAGCTTAGTAAGGAAGCCATATAGATACTGGAAGTAATTGCGCTTAAGAATTTTCCGTACTTTGTATGGATTGCTTCTTCTGGTTAAGTGAAGATGATCGGATTTTTTTATAAAATCTATATGCAGATGTGATAAAAAAAAGAAAAATACCTTTAGGATTACGCCTATAGTATTTGCATTGAAGTAATGGGAGAGAAGAGTTTGAAAGATGTTGATGCCAGGAAAGGTTTGTTACTAAGTTGATACTTTTGATTTTACTGGAATCTAGATGTCGAATAGTCTCAATAAGAAGTAACTCTCCAGGGCTATACTGCTTATAACCTTCAACCGCTGATCGCCATGGAAGGCTGAAAGCCGAGGCGATTAGTCCCCGATAGGCGTAGGCGCGGTTGTATGGCCGTAATTGTGACT
>JAHXHT010000221.1 GCA_025656435.1 Candidatus Thiodiazotropha sp. (ex Gloverina cf. vestifex)
ATGCACTGTTTTTCTTCGCTCATGGCAGTTTTGAAGCAAGCGAGAGGAAACGTTCGCTGACAAACGATTCGTTCAGAGCTTCCTTAGTGACCTGGCCGGTGCGATGAGTGCATTTCACACCGACATGGGCAGCCGGATGCAGGGTGTCAGCCTCTTTGTCATGACCGAGTTCGGTCGTCGCGTGGCGGAGAATGCCTCAGTCGGCACCGATCACGGTACAGGTGGCCTCGCCTATGCCATGGGCGGTGGCGTCAATGGTGGTCAGGTCATCGCAGATTGGCCCGGCTTGGCAACCCAGAATCTCCATCTGGGAGAGGATCTGGCCATCACGACCGATATGCGAACCCTGCTTTCGGAGCTATTGACGAAGCGCCTGGGCGGAACCGATGTCGCGCAGGTATTTCCTGGATTTACCGGTCCCACATCGGCGAATCTCTTCCTGTACAGGACCTGATGTTTACTCTCCCAAGGTGGAAGGCACTTACTTGCCGCGAAACAATAGCGGCACCACATCCTCAAAGACCGAGGCAAAGTGGACCTTGATCCCCTTACAGATATGCTCGGGTACCTCTTCAAAGTCGCTGCGGTTGTCCTCCGGCAGGATCAGTTCACGCACACCGGCGCGACGTGCTGCGATGACTTTCTCCCGTATGCCGCCTACCGGGAAGACCTGCCCGGTGAGTGTCAGTTCACCCGTCATGGCAATGTTACGAACGATTTTTTTCCTGGCCAGTGAAAGCAGTGCTGAGGCCATGGTGATCCCAGCTGAGGGGCCATCTTTGGGGGTTGCGCCAGCGGGCACATGAAGATGGATGAAGGCCTTTTCGAAAAAACTCCGCTCGGCGCCGAAGTCCTCTGTATGGCTGACAATGTAGCCATAGGCGATTTCCGCCGACTCACGCATGACGTCACCCAGTTGGCCGGTGAGCTTGAAGCCCCGGTTGAACTCATGGGTGGCGACCGCCTCGATATTGAGTGTGGCGCCACCCATGGCGGTCCACGCCAGGCCGGTCACGACACCGGCTCCGCTGATATTGCGCTCATCGCGGAAGACCGGACCACCCAAATACTCTTCCAGGTGATCCACAGTGACTTCGATGGGTTTCTTTGCGCCTTCGAGAATCTTGACCACCACTTTACGAACGATCTTGCCGATCTGCTTTTCTAATCGTCTTACACCGGCATCACGGGCATAGCCCTCAATGATGGCGCGCAGGGCGGCACTGTTCAGTTTGAGATCACTGCGTTTGAGACCGGCCCGTTCCAATTGGCGGGGCAATAGATATTTGCGGGCAATCTGCAGCTTTTCATTCGCGATGTAACCCGATAGAGAGGTCGTCTCCATACGATCGAGCAGTGGTCGGGGAATGGTGTCCAACTGGTTGGCAGTGCAGATGAAAAGTGCCTTGGAGAGATCGAAACGCAGGTCGAGATAGTGGTCGAGAAAATCACTGTTCTGCTCCGGGTCGAGTACCTCTAGCAATGCAGACGCGGGATCGCCCTGGTAGGAAGCGCCGATCTTATCGATTTCGTCCAGCATAATCACCGGGTTCTGGGTGCCAGCATCCTTCATCGCCTGGATGAACTTGCCGGGCATGGCGCCGATGTAGGTACGCCGATGGCCCTTTATCTCGGCCTCGTCACGGATGCCACCCACTGAAAAGCGGTAGAACTTGCGGCCCATTGCTTCAGCGATAGAGTGTCCGATAGAGGTCTTGCCAACACCAGGCGGGCCGACCAGCAAGATAATGGAGCCGGCTATCTGGCCTTTCATAATGCCAAGGGCGAGAAATTCCAGGATTCGCTCTTTCACGTCTTCCAAGCCGTAGTGGTCCTTGTCTAGGGTTTTTCTGGCGTATTGCAGATCGAGTTTGTCTTCTGAATCGACGCCCCATGGCAGCAGGGTGATCCAATCCAGGTAGTTCCGGGTGACGGAGTACTCGGGTGAGCCGGGCTCCAGCACGGAGAGCTTACCCATCTCTTCATCGACACGGGCCTGGGCCTGCTCGGTGAGTGTGAGTGCTTCCAGACGCTCGCGGAATTTGTCCAGTTCTGCAGTGCGGTCATCCTTTTCGATACCCAGCTCCTGCTGGATCGCCTTCAACTGTTCCCGCAGCAGGAACTCCCGCTGCTGCTTCTCCATGCGCTCTTCCACCGTCTTGCGGATGGAAGCCTGAGCCTTTACGACCTCCAGCTCACGGTGCAGCAGCTCCAGTACCTTCTCCATGCGGGGGAGTAGCTCTATGGTCTCCAGGACAGCTTGTAACTGAAACTTGTCGGATGTGGTCAGGCTGGCTGCAAAATCAGTCAGGTGAGAGGGATCTTCCGGTCCAAAGCGGTCGAGGAACATCCGAAGTTCCTCAGCATAGAGCGGATTGAGCGGCAGCAGCTCCTTGATTGTATTAATGATAGCGACCGCGTAAGGCTTGATCTCCTTACTGCTTATATTGGGCTCCGACAGGTATTCTACACGGGCAGTGAAAGGTGCTTCGTGATGCACAACTTTGACAATGCGAAAGCGCTGAAGACACTCAACCAGTACCTGTAGGCGGCCCTCAAAACGCTGAACACGATGGATTCGACAGACCGTACCGATCTCCTTGAAGGTCTCGGGACTTGCCGTTTCCGCTGTCTCGGCTTCCGATAGCACGACCCCAAGCAGTTGATGGCTGGTTTCAGTCACCGCATCCATGGTGGCCTCCCAGTGTTCCTGTTCCATCAGCAAGGGAACCGCCTGACCAGGGAAGAAAGGGCGTGCTGAGACGGGAAGCAGATGAATAAGGTTGGGCAGGACCTCATTGGGACGAGCCAGAGTGTGGCCGCTGATAAGCTCGACAGTTTCGTCTTGGTTTAATTCTTCTTCTGACATCCTGATACCTATCATCACTGATGAATGCGTACTGATTCATTCAATCGTTGTGACTCCATGCGAAGTGAAGCACGGACACAGAAAGACGAATGAACAGACCTTTGTTTACTAAGGTAAACTTTTTAACGACCGGTCACCAGCCTGGCCAACGTAGCAAAATCTTCCACAGAGAGGGACTCCGCACGCAATCCAGGGTCGATTCCGACAGACTTGATGGCGTCTGCGGACAAAGTTTGCTTCAGGCAGTTACGCAACGTCTTGCGTCTCTGTGAAAAGGCTTGGCTGACCACGTGACTGAAGTTTTCCCAGTTGTCGATACGATATGGGGACGAATCGTAAGGTTGCAAGCGTACAAAGGCAGATTCGACCTTGGGTGGTGGATTGAATGCGCCGGGACCAATGTTGAATAGGGGTGTCACCGCCGCCCTTGCCTGCAGCATCACCGATAATCGGCCATAGCCTTTTGAACCTGGGTCGGCCCCCATTCTGTCGACGACCTCCTTCTGCAACATGAAGTGCATATCGCTGATAGACGCCGATTGGTCGAGCAAGTGAAAAAGTAGCGGAGTGGAGATATTGTAGGGCAGGTTGCCTACAACCCGCAGGGGGCGGTCTGTTTCCGCCAGGGATGAGAAATCGAACTTCAGCGCATCGGTATTGTGGATCTGAATTTCTCCAAGTGTGGCACAGCGTACGGCAAGTGGCTCAACCAGATCCCGGTCTAGTTCGATAGCGTGCATCTGTTTGACCAGGGGCAGCAATTCGGTAGTGATAGCTCCCTGTCCAGGGCCGATCTCGACAAGGTTGTCCCCCGGCTGTGGCGAGATGGTCTGGACTATGCGTTGAATAATGCCGGGGTCGTGAAGAAAGTTCTGGCCGAACCTTTTCCTTGGGCGGTGATTCAAGGGGTTATCCTGTTGTTGCTTTGGGTTTTCAATGATTTATCTCTGTGTGTCTGGAATTTATTCACGAAAACTACCCAGTGAGACAGATAGTAGAGTGCGATTCAAAGTCGCATCGATATTCGCGACGGTTAAATGACGGCTATTCGATTGAGTAGTGAATGATATCATTTGTTGTAATTCCGGTTTGACTGGATAGTTGATATCAGCCTTCTTAGGGAAGCTCTGAACGAATCGTTTGTCAGCGAACGTTTCCTCTCGCTTGCTTCAAAACTGCCATGAGCGAAGAAAAACAGTGCA
>JAHXHT010000222.1 GCA_025656435.1 Candidatus Thiodiazotropha sp. (ex Gloverina cf. vestifex)
GTTGTTTGCTTCATGGGGTCTATATAATGATTGGCCTAGAATGTGCACCATTATCCCTCAATCGATGGATTCGTTCAGAGCTTCCCTAGTTAAAGCCATCGGTGAGATGTCTATTCTGTAAGGCTATTCGAGATCATATGGACGAGATAAATCTCTGGATTCTAATATTGGCGGCTTCACGGTAGAATTGGCTGACTCTTTACACCCAATAAAATAGAAAATAATGTCAGAATTAGCCATTATCGGTGGCACGGGTCTGGATAAGATACCCAACCTCGAGATCGTTCATCGTGAGGTCTGCCACACTCCCTTCGGCGAGCCCTCTGCGCCGCTGACCCATGGAAGACTCGGCGGAAAAGAGGTGGTCTTCCTGCCCCGACATGGTCCAGCCCATAGTATCCCCCCCCATCGGGTAAATTACCGGGCAAATCTTTGGGCGCTCAAACATGTGGGTGTGGAAAACGTCATTGGTGTAGCCGCCGTAGGTGGAATCAAAAAAACCATGGGGCCTGGACTGATCGCAATCCCTGATCAGATCATCGACTATACCTTTGGTCGTGAGCACACCCTGTACGAGGCTGATCTTCCCCATGTCACCCATATTGATTTTACTCAGCCCTACTGTGAATCCCTCCGCCAACATTTGCTGGATGCCGGAGAGAGTAGTGGGGTCAAACCGATAGCAGGTGGGACCTATGGCGCCACCCAGGGTCCACGGCTTGAAACGGCTGCCGAGGTCAATCGTATGGAACGTGACGGTTGCGACATCGTCGGTATGACTGGGATGCCAGAGGCTTCGCTGGCTCGTGAGTTGAATCTCTGTTATGCCTCTTGTGCCGTGGTCGCCAATTGGGCGGCCGGGCGAGGTAACGATCCGATCAGTATGAAGGAGATCGAGAAAAATCTAGTCCAGGGTATGGAGCAGGTGAAAACGCTGCTGATTACGCTCTTGGCGCTTAGGGCCTCTTAACAAACCTGGATAGAATGTGTAGGTATTACTCCACAATGGTAAATATATATAGATTAATATCAATAAGATACTTTGCTTATTTGATGTTATTTATATCACTGCAGATAGAAGCGCAGACCGATCCATTCGGGATGGGTATGGCGTCATTGAAAGAGGGAGATTTTGCTGAGGCCTACTGTCTCTGGAGACCGCTGGCGATGCGTGGACATACAGAGGCATCCTTCCATCTGGGGTGGCTGTACGCCAATGGAAATGGCCTGCGGGTTGATATCCCGAAAGCCATCTACTGGTGGGGCCAGGCAGCTAACAGAGGTCACAGCGATGCCATGTTTGCGCTGGCGCTGGCCTATACCCAGGGAGAGGGTATTAAGCAGAATGATGATGAGGCCGTTCGCTGGTATTTCAAGGCAGCCAGCAATGGCCACGAGGATGCGCGTGAGATACTCAAGGAAAAAATCCGTGCAAAATCAAAACAGACACAACCCTACCTGGACGATATTCTGAAGGAAAATTGGCTAGGATTTGAAGTTAAAATCAGTGCTACCGAGGCCAATCTGCGCTCAGGTCCGGGTATCGATCAGCCGCTGGCGGGTAAGACGCAGCAGGGTGAGCGTTTCGTTGCCATACAACATGTTGGCAAATGGCTCCAGGTTATCAGGCCTGATGACCTCCACTATGCTTGGATTGCGGACTGGCTAACAGACTTAAGGCATTAATTTGAGAGAGATATTACGAGAGATGCATGGTTTCTGCTGTGCTAATATGTAGATTCATGACCTGCTTGTAGAATGGGGATTTAAGATGGCGGAAGATAAGAACGACACTGAACAAACAGTGACTGCTGGGGCGGATACCGAGACAAAAGAAGCCGCTGTAAAAAAGAAAGCAGCCAAGAAAAAGGTTGCCAAGAAAAAAGTAGCGAAGAAAAAGGCTGTTAGTAAGAAAACTGCGGTGAGTAAAAAGGCACCGGTTGCGAAGCGTGCATCTGCAACTGAGGCTTCATCCAATCAGGAAAAAAAGAGTTCTGGAAGTCCTAAGCTTGGTCAGACAGCAGCGGTCGGTGTAGCCGCTGCCACGTCAGCCGGAGAAAACTGCAGAGGCGTCAACGGATCGCTCATCAGACGTAATCGTCCAGGCAAAATTCAAAAAAGAGGAATCTTCGGAGGAAAGTTCAATGTCAACAGGTTCAAAAAGCTCAGGCGGTTTCTGGGTCAAAGTGATTTTTTGGCTGCTCATCGTGGTGTTGGCCTTCATCTATATTCGTTCTCTGGCAAAGCACCCAAGTGGTGAAGAGACCGCTGCGACAAAAGAGGCGACCCATTCTATGCAAAGCGGTGCTGAATCTGCAGCAGCTGCAAAGATAGCCGTTAAAGGAGAGGCCGCACCGACTTCTGTTGATCATGTTGAATCAGAGAAAGTCGCTTCTGCAGCAGAATCGGCTTCAGGGGAGGTCGCAGGCGATCAACCTGCAGCTAGTCAGGCGTCCGATACTGCAAGCGCTACAAGCGAGATGGCCGCTGTTGAGCCGGCATCTTCTGGTTCTTCCGATACCTCAGCACCGACGGCCTCTAGTGCCGAGGTAGAGGCTGCTTCAACGCAGGCTCCTAGAAGCGGTGGTGAATCACCAGCCGATGGTGCCATGACAACAGAAGGTAGGGCAGCTGACCCTCACGCGGAATCTGTTGCTAAAATTCTTAAAGAGTTTGATGAGCTTCGTGAGGCGGCCGATGCCGAGATGGAAGCAATGCGTAATCTGATACAGGCTGAGAGAGAGCTTCGTGATGCCATGATGGTGCCTCCTCCTCCTCAATCCTACCCGCGTACAAGGGTAGCACCAGGTTACAATCCATATAGAAACGCGCCTCAGTACTCGCCGTATGGCAGGCCCTGAAGAATCTTGGAAATAAAAAAACGGGCACTTAGGTGCCCGTTTTTTATTGTCTCAATCTAAAGCAGCCAATCAGTCCAGGTGGGCCAGTGCTGAATCGTAATCGGGTTCCTGCACGATCTCAGGTACCAGCTGCGTGTAAACCACTTTGTTATTTTCATCCACTACCACAACCGCTCTTGCGGTGATGCCGGCCAGCGGACCATCGGTAATCAGCACGCCATAATCCTTAGCGAAATTGCGGCTGTGCATCATGGAGAGAGAGTCGACATTTTCGATACCCTCTGCACTGCAGAAACGACTCTGTGCGAAAGGGAGGTCTGCTGATACAACCAGGGCAACAGCATTTGATTTACCGGCCATGGCTTCATTGAACTTCTTGGTAGAGGCAGCACAGACACCGGTATCGAGACTGGGCACGATGTTGAGCAGTTTCTTTTTGCCGGCATAGTCAGTCAGGCCGACATCAGAGAGGTCGCCTTTGGTGAGTGAGAAGTCAGGTGCCTCAGTGCCAACTGCCGGCAGGTCGCCATTGGTGTTTATCGCATTGCCTTCTAGGGTAATTTGGGCCATTTTTTTATCCTATTGTTGGGGGAGTGGAAAGTGTCTAAATCTTGCTTATTCTATAGTTACCTTTGCTTTCCTAAAACCTATAGTCACTATTTGAATACATCGTGTCTCTGCCAGTTTGTCGAGAGAGGATTATAGGGTGTGGCATTGCCTCTCACTACAATCATTTTCTACGCGCAGGATGCAGTTCTACCGCACCATTCCCCATTCTAGGGTGAAAAACCAATTTAGATAGCACGATTAAAAAACATATTAATTATCAATAGATAAAGAGATATATTTAATGTTGCATGTTTATATGGTCTAGCCTTACTCCGCCAACCATAAACGAGCCTTGAGCCCGAGCAAGGTTGTATACCCCACACTGACGAACCGGATATTGCCCTGAGTATCCAGCACATAGACAGTGGGAACGCCCTTGACGCCCCACGTATTGGCGATCCGGCTTTGTGGGTCTGAGATGACAGGGAAAGCTAAACTTTGCGTTTGAAGGTATTTTGTCAATTCCCGTTCATCACCCGATTGCATGGCGACGGTTACCACCGCTGATCGCCATGGAAGGCTGAAAGCCGAGGCGATTAGTCCCCGATAGGCGTAGGCGCGGTTGTATGGCCGTAATTGCGACCGTTAGG
>JAHXHT010000223.1 GCA_025656435.1 Candidatus Thiodiazotropha sp. (ex Gloverina cf. vestifex)
CGGTCGGGGCATAACGGCTGTCGCGTTGGCGAGTCGATTTTGGGGACTCGGATGTCCCAAAATCTTTCACGAGGTAGCGACACGCTTGTGAGCCATCACCCATAAATGTTGCACAGCCGCTCAATAGGGAAGAGATGAGTGTCAGTGGGAAAATGCGTCTCATTGATTCGCATCTCCAGTGGTGGATTCGTTGCTACTGTCAAGCAGGCTGGCGACACCAAAGCGGGCCTGTATCAGGTAGTCATGCAGCAGGGTTTTTCGCTGTTCGAGCACATTGGATGTCATCTGCTGTAGTTGCTGCGCTTCTTTACCACGTAGCTGAGCAACCTGCTTCACCAGTGAGGGTATGCTTTTCTCCAGGTTCTTGATACGTGCTGCAAAGGTTTCAAACCGACCCTCTGTCTGTTGCCTGGCCAGTGTGAGGTCTTCTACCAGCTTTCTGGTCTTTTCAAGCGTCAGGTCCAGGTCACGCATCTGCTTTTTCAGGGTCCAGATTCTGGCCGGATGTTCGGTGACTGTCCGCCAGACAAGGATGCCTTCCATGAGTCTGGCGCCCTCTTGCTGACTGGCAAGTCTGCCGCCTCTGTTATGGCGCTTGATCAGTCCGTCAATTTTCTCCAACCTTTTCAGCCAACTTTTTTCGTCTTCTGTGGTGAGCATGAAAGCCGGTTCTTCAGGTGAAGCGGCCCGCTCGTAGAGCGGCTTGCAGTTCGTCCCGCTCTTTCTCCAGCTGTTTCACTGAATCCCCTTCGAGAAAGGCATCCACTTTTTGCTGTTGTTTGGCATAAGCCGCGATTCGTACATCCAGCATGCTTTGGTACGAGGCGATCTTTTCCTGCCACTGGTGCAGGTTGCGCTCCATCAGACGTAGATCCTGGTAGTCCTGAAGACGCTCCTGAAACTCGTTCTTCGAGAGCAGGACAGGGAGCTGGGCGCGTAGCCCCTGTTCCTCCGGCAAGACTTCCACGTTGGGTTGATTCGTTGCATTCAGCAGGTTGTCAGGGAAGTTGCTTTGCTGGATGTTGGCCATGGCCTGGTCCAGCTCGTTAATCGACGTGTTGAACCTTGCGATGGCATCCCTGTAGCCTTGCAATGACTGTTGATCGGCTTCCAGTAAGGCGAGGGCATAAGGGATAGCCAACTGCACTTCGAGAACAGCAGGTTCATCTGTAGTACGCTCGGCGAGCATCTGCCAGGGCACCAATGCCTGTTCCGGCTTGTTTTGCTGTAGTGATGCCCAGCCAGCACCCAGCAACGCCTGGTTACTGGACGGACCATGCAGTCTGACTTTCTGCAAGGCTTCCAATGCAGGTTCCGGCTGTTGCGATTCCAGCATCAGATAGCCGAGCAGTAGATTGGCGCGATCTCGGATTGCTTTTTGTTCTTCGCTACTGCCAGAGCTGGCACCGATCTCTCTCAGCAGACTATATCCTTCTGTTTGTTCATCCTGACGCAAGTGGGCAATGGCCTGATTGAAATCGCCATAGAGCGACCATTCTGTCTCACCAGAAACCTTCGGTAGTGTCTCAAGCGCTTGCGTGTCTTCCTTGTTGAGCAGTTGGATCAGACCCAGGAGGTTGAGACTCTCGTCATTTTTAGAGGGTTTCAGGGCAGTGTCGACCTTCGAGAGTGCGCCTTTGGCTGCCTGTCGGTCATCTCGACGGTGACGGGACTTGGCCAGGTGTAACCAGGCCCGGCTTTGTAGTTGGGGGGAAGCAGACTGCTCCAACACACGTTGGAATATGGTCTCCGCTGTGTCGAGCATGCCGTATGCCAGGTAGAGTCCACCCAGTAGCAGCTCGGGTTCATCTTCGTAGGCCTTCATGAGGCCCTGCTTTCTGGCGGAGAGCAGGCGGACGATGGCTTGAAAATAGTTCTCTTGATAGAGCTGAAAGAGCGCTTCTCCGTAATGGAGATCACGCAACGCCTCAGGTTCACCTGGCTTGACTGCAGCGTGTGCAGCCATCGGCAGGGTGAGAGAGAGCGTCAGCAGGACGTAAGTGAGCAGGCCGGATCGCAAGGGATCACTCCCATTCCCTGACCTCGAAGTCCGGTTGCTGCATAGCGATGCTGTCGACGATCTTGAGTTCAAGGTATTTTGGGCCTATGCCCTTGGAGAATGTGACGGTGGCACCACGCTTGTAGTCTCTGCCTTTCGGGCCAACGCCGGTGAAGAAAGCGACGAGTTCATGCTCACCCGATTTAAGGTTGCCGAGATAGAGGCGTTGTACACCGCCCCTGTGTAGCGCCATGGTTTCACGCTCGGTATAGAGGTGGTTGGTCAACTCTTTGTCGTCTATCTGAAGCTGAACCGAATCGAGCTTGAAGTATTTGCCGATGTCCATGGAGAGAAAAACCGAGACCTGGGTGTTGCCGGGAAAGAGCAACTCCTCTTCCAGTATGAAGAGTTCCCGATTGAGATCCAGTACGGACTTTTTTAGATCTTGTACCTGCTGATCCAAGAGCTTTGCTCTGATCAGCAGTGGACTTCGCCCAAGCCAGAGAGATGACCATACAGAAGGTAATAGAAATTAGGATACGTACGAAGGTCTTCAAAATGCTGGTTTCCAAATTATGTGTGCCCGACTTAGAGCTCATAAATCTATATGAATTAGGACGTTGCGTTTGCGATCATAGTCACAGCTTGGCACGGGGTTTTGGTGTTGTATTCCCAAATGTGCAAATCATAGCGGAACTGGATTCCTATCGCCACGAACCACTTATTTTTTTAATTTCTGTTATGTTGTCTGATCGTGCAACAACTTGTCTCGTGCTAGTTGGATAAAGCACCTTTAATACAGTGTGTTATACCGCTTGTGATTGGGTTACACGAAATATCATCCGGTTTGGTGTATTCTAAATAACTTATTGTTATTTATAGTTTTTATGGGTGGTCTGGTGGGTATTCCCTCTGTTCCATCCAACGGTTTTTTATTGGGCAATGGGGAATCTCTTTGTGATGGGTAGAAAAATCTGGATTTGCCTTCTTGGCCTATATTCCGGATACCTTTCAGCTGGCCAGCCTGATGATAGCCTGGTGACAGCCCCTTTTTCGGTATCAAACACCAATCCCTTTATCCTTATTCATGGTTTGCCAGCAGTACAAAGCTCATCGATTCTTGAAGTAGGAAATTCAATCTTTCAATGGCAGCTGGATCTTACCAATCACTCCAAAACATCAACGATTGACAATGAATCGATTAGCTTGGATGGGGAGACTTACCGTGCGGTGCTGATTTGGAAACGCGGGTTGGGGCATGGTTGGCAGATCGGTGCCGAGTTACCGCTGATCTCACATCAGAATGGTGTGATGGATAACTTCATTGAAGGTTGGCACGATCTTTTTGGTTTATCCAACAGTGATCGTGAGCCCGGGCCAAAAAACCGACTGCTGTTTCGTTATGAGAGAGCGGGTTCGACCGCGTTTGAAATGACCGATGGCACCAGTGGGGTGGGGGATATCAGGTTCCTCGCCTCAAAGGCGCTGAGCCAATCATCTGCCGGTAATTTATTGACGATTCATGCCAGCCTCAAACTACCGACTGGTGATGCCGACAGGTTACAGGGTAGTGGCGCAGTAGATCTGGCTGTCTGGCTGAGCGGCGCTGCACCAACATTGTGGCCCGATATGAGAATTGGGGGGTTTGCTCAGATTGGAGTGCTCGCGATGGGGGAGGCAGATGTGATGCCGGAATTACAGCATGATTCGGTCTGGTTTGCTGGAGCAGGTGTGCATTGGGAGGCTTTTGATTGGTTGACGCTGAAGGGGCAAGTCGATGTCCATGGTGCCTTCTATCGAAGCGGCCTGGACCCGTTGGGGCTAAGATCCACACTTTTGACCGTAGGTGGAACCATCCCAATGGACCAGGGACGCAGTGCTATCGATCTGGCCATTGGGGAAAATCTGGCGACCGACTCCGTTCCGGATTTCATGATCAATCTGGCTTACCGGATGCGATTCTGAAACGCTAGGGAAGCTCTGAACGAATCCATCGATTGAGGGATAATGGTGCACATTCTAGGCCAATCATTATATAGACCCCATGAAGCAAACA
>JAHXHT010000224.1 GCA_025656435.1 Candidatus Thiodiazotropha sp. (ex Gloverina cf. vestifex)
GTCGGGGCATAACGGCTGTCGCGTTGGCGAGTCGATTTTGGGGACTCGGATGTCCCAAAATCTTTCACGAGGTAGCGACACGCTTGAACATGCACGCCCTCAAGCGATACGGCGAACGCATCAATCAATATATCGCCGATGTGGGTGCCCATCTCGATCCCACGCTGCAGCAGGGGTTAAGGGAGAAATACCGCATCGACAGAATCGAATCGGATATGGGACCGTTGATCGAGGGCACCATGGAGGGGGCCGAGCGCATCAGCAAGATCGTGCTCGACTTGCGGCGCTACTCCGGCGTGCAGAAAGAGCAGCCGGAGCCGTTCGAGCTGAAGCAGGTGGTTCTGACTGCCACCGAGTGGGTCATCAAGGCGGCCAGGGAGAAGCCGGAGGTGGCGTACGATCTGCCCCACAACTGCGAGATCACCGGCCGCCAGGGACAGGTGCATCAGATCCTGATCAACCTGATTCAGAATGCGCTCGATGTGATGGAGGGACAGCAACCCATACGGCTCTCCATCGCCTGCGGTCGGGATAAGACCCATGCCTGGATCCGCGTGCAGGACAACGGCCCGGGTATCGCCGAGGATGATACGAAAAAACTCTTCGACCCCTTCTTCACCACCAAGGACGTGGGCAAAGGCACCGGACTGGGCCTCTATATCAGCTATGGCCTGGCCCGCGACATGGGCGGCGATCTGTCGGCGGAAAATGTCCCAGAGAGCGGCGCTGCCTTTACCCTGCGTCTGCCGCTGAATGGAGAGCACGATGGCTGACGCCGACCGGCAACCCTTGAATCTGCTCTGGTTACAGTCGGGTGGCTGCGGCGGTTGCACCCTCTCATTGATGTGCGCTGAGAGCCCCGATCTCTTCACCACCTTCGAGAGTGCCGGTATCCATATCCTTTGGCACCCCTCGATCAGCGAGGCGTCCGGTTCAGAGTTCATCGACCTGCTGCAACGTATCATCCAAGGCGAGGAGCGACTCGATCTGCTCTGCCTAGAAGGTTCGGTTGTCTGCGGCCCCAACGGCAGCGGAAAGTTTCACCATCTGGCCGGTACCGGCGAACCCATGATGAAGTGGGTGGAACGGCTGGCAGGGGTGGCGCGTCATGTGATTGCCGTCGGCAGCTGCGCCGCCTATGGCGGCATCACCGCCGCCGGGGGCAATCCCAGCGAATCCTGCGGACTGCAATACGACGAAACGGTCGAGGGCGGCCTGCTTGGGAAAACATTCACCGATCAACAGGGGCTGCCGGTGATCAACATCGCCGGTTGCCCGGTCCATCCCAACTGGGTGACCGAGACTCTGCTGCAGATCGCTGCGGGCGAGTTGCAACGGGACCATCTCGACGATTGGGGGCGCCCCCGCAGCTACGCCGATCACCTGGTCCACCACGGCTGCCCGCGCAACGAGTTCTACGAATACAAAGCCAGCGCCGTAAAGCCCTCGGACCTGGGCTGCATGATGGAACACATGGGCTGTCTCGGCACCCAGGCCCATGCCGACTGCAACACCCGGCTGTGGAACGGGGAGGGCTCCTGCCTGCGCGGCGGCTATGCCTGCATCAACTGCACCGCGCCGGGTTTCGAAGAACCGGGTCATCCCTTCACCGAGACGCCGAAGATCGCCGGCATCCCGGTGGGTCTGCCCACCGATATGCCCAAGGCCTGGTTCGTGGCCCTGGCCTCCCTCTCCAAAGCGGCGACCCCCAAACGGCTGAAAGAGAATGCGGTGGCTGACCATATCCGCGTACCGCCGAAGCGACACGTGGGTGGCAAGTCATGAGCCGCCGCGTCATGGGGCCCTTCAGCCGGGTCGAAGGCGACCTGGAGGTCACACTGGATATCGAGGATGAGCGGGTTAAGTCGGCCCAAGTCTCCTCATCCCTCTACCGGGGGTTCGAGCAGATGCTGCAGGGTAAGGAGTCGGGCGATGCCCTGGTCTATACTCCCCGCATCTGCGGCATCTGTTCCGTCTCCCAATCGGTGGCCGCGGCCCAGGCGCTGGCCGATCTGCAGGGTGTGACACCGTCCCCCAACGGCGACCTGGCCATCAACCTGATTCTGGCCAACGAGAACGTGGCCGATCACCTGACCCACTTCTACCTCTTCTTCATGCCCGACTTCGCCCGCGAGACCTACCGCCGCGAACCCTGGTATCCCATGATCGAAAAGCGCTTTCGGGCGCAGACCGGCACCGCCGTGCAGGAGATGCTGCCGGCCCGGGCTCAGTTCATGCACCTGATGGGATTGTTGGCGGGCAAGTGGCCCCACAGCCTGGCTATACAGCCAGGTGGCACCACCCGCGCCATTGAGATGCAGGAGAAGGCGCGGCTGCAGGCCATCATTTTCGGCTTTCGGCGCTTTCTCGAAAGTACCCTCTACGGCGACAGCCTGGAAAATATCGTCGCGCTCGATTCCACGGCGGCACTGGAGCAGTGGATCGACGCCTGCGATCCCGAACACAGCGACTTCCGGCGCTTTCTCGAAGTGGCCAGACAGCTCGACCTCCATCACTTGGGGCGGGGCAACGACCGGTTCATGAGCTACGGTGCCTACCTGCTGCAGGGCGAGCCTATTTTCAAACAGGGCGTCTGGGATCAAACTGATCAGCCACTGGATACCTCACGCATCACCGAAGACGTCAGCCACAGTTGGATGACCCATCAATCGGGACCCAAACACCCCTTCGAAGGCATCACCCTGCCCGACGCCGACGTGGAGCAGGCATATACCTGGTGCAAGGCACCGAGACTCGATGGTCAGGTCGTCGAAGTCGGCGCCCTGGCCCGTCAACAGGTGGACGGTCATCCCCTGATCAGGGACCTGGTGTCAGAGAGTGGTGGCAATGTGCGCAACCGCGTCATCGCCCGCCTGTTGGAGATCGCAAAAGTGGTGATGCGCATGGAGGCCTGGGCCAAAGAACTCAAACCGGGCGAGGCCATCTGCCACCACAAACCCTTCCCGCAGGAGGCACAGGGCTTCGGTCTGGTGGAGGCAGCACGGGGCAGCTTGGGTCATTGGATCAAGATCAAGTATGGCCGCATTCTTAACTACCAGATCATTGCGCCGACCACCTGGAACTTCTCACCACGCGACAACGCAGGTCAGCCGGGGGCATTGGAGATCGCGTTGGAGAGTGCGGCGCTCAGAGCAGGGGAGAAGGAGCCTGTGTCAGTGCAACATATTGTCAGGTCGTTTGATCCTTGTATGGTCTGTACTGTGCATTAAGTGATTCCTTCAGCGCATCGTTAGCAGCATCCCGATATCTCAAAAAAATCGGAGACACAATCATTCTTTTCTGAACTGCCCGGGATGAATAGTGAACCGATCCCGTCCCTGATCGAACATACGGGATTAAAGTTGAAACTGAAGGTGCTCTGATTGAAACTCACGAAGCTTTTATATCGGTTGATGAGGCTTTTTTTCTAAATCGAGACGCTTTTAAAGGGAGTGTAAAAAATGAGCGCGTAGGTTGGGCCGACAAAGGAGGCCCAACAAACCTCTTCACGCACAAGAACTCGTTCGATAGTAGCCATGGTGATGTTGGGCCTCCTTTGTCGGCCGGCTTGTTCAGTGCTTCTCTTAGACATTATTGAGTCAATTAGTCGCGGTCTCTACGCGGAAAGATAACCGTGACACTTGTTCCTTTTCGTTTCTCACTGCTGATCGACAAGCTGCCACCATGGGCCTGCGCAATCACCTGGCAGAGATAGAGTCCCAGGCCATAGCCCCCGGTCTCCCGCTGCCGCGCTTTATCGGCTCGATAAAAAGGTTCTGTGAGGTGGGATAGGTGTTCCGCCGGTATGCACTGACCACCGTTTGTAACAGAGACTTCCCAGTTCTGTTCGGTCAGCAGGCTGTCGATAGTGGGTGGTTCAACGCCTTCCGGTGTGTGCCGCAGTGCATTTTTCAACAGGTTTCTGATCATTAATTTAACCCGGACTGCATCCAGCTTGCAAGCGTGTCGCTACCTCGTGAAAGATTTTGGGACATCCGAGTCCCCAAAATCGACTCGCCAACGCGACAGCCGTTATGCCCCGACCG
>JAHXHT010000225.1 GCA_025656435.1 Candidatus Thiodiazotropha sp. (ex Gloverina cf. vestifex)
GTCGGGGCATAACGGCTGTCGCGTTGGCGAGTCGATTTTGGGGACTCGGATGTCCCAAAATCTTTCACGAGGTAGCGACACGCTTGTCCTGCTTTTTCATAAAAAAGTACTTGATTGGCGATCAGCGGCCGACCCGGGTGAAGTCGGTTCCTGGCTTGAGGCCAAATGCTGTCTCCAGGTCAAATTCATGGATGAGCTGATCACCGGCCTGCAGGCCGTACTCCCGCTGGATCTCTCCCAACAATAGCCGTACGGCATTTCGATTGTACCCACTGCCAAAGCTGATTTGCTGCTGGATAATCTCTTTCGCCCGTTCCAGAGTCATTTGTATGCTCCCCACGCTGTTGTTTGGATCATCAATTTTTTGTAATCAATCTAGGCGGATCTCTGATTGTTGGGCTTCGCTTTGCTCTGCGCCAACCTACGCTCTTGTTTGGTATTTGTGTAGGCTGGGCTGAGGCACGAAGCCCAGCGTTGCCACTGTCAGGTTAACCTATGCACCTCCTTGAAATCCCTGCACATTGACGGGTTGAATAAGAACTGACAGGCTCCCAAATAAAAACCAAGTAATATACTATGAAATGTATTTAGACAGCCGGTACCAATGTGGAGGCAGTATGCAGGTCAGACAACTTTTCGATAATCAATCAAGTACTTATACTTATATTGTTTGGGATGAGGCAAGCCGTGAAGCGGCAATAATTGATGCAGTAATAGAACAGGTCGATCGGGATGTCAGTTTGATTCAGCAACTCGACCTTGAACTGCGATATGCCCTGGAGACACACATACATGCAGATCACATCACCGGTAGTGGACGCTTGCGGGAGTACCTCGGCTGCGAGATCGGTGTCCACCTGCAGGCAGGCAGCGAATGCGCAGATCTTGAACTGGTCGATGGTGATCGGATTCAACTTGGTTCTCAGCATCTGGAGGTTCTCTATACGCCAGGGCACACTGACACGGACATCTGCTTGCTGGGTAACAATCAAGCGTGTCGCTACCTCGTGAAAGATTTTGGGACATCCGAGTCCCCAAAATCGACTCGCCAACGCGACAGCCGTTATGCCCCGATCGTCCTGCGTCCGCCACGATTCCGTATTGCACATTGCAGCAGAGCTGCTTGTGCACTACTACATCATGACTCCCGCAAATGACTCTACGGCGTTTCGGATGCGCTCTCTGTATGCCCTACATCGTTCCCTAACAGTCACAATTACGGCCATACAACCGCGCCTACGCCTATCGGGGACTAATCGCCTCGGCTTTCAGCCTTCCATGGCGATCAGCGATGGTTTTCACCGGCGACATTCTCCTGATCCATGGCAGTGGCCGTACCGATTTTCAGTCAGGAGATGTTGCACGTTCCTACGATTCCATCACCGGCCGGCTCTTCTGTTTGCCCGATCAGACACGGGTCTATCCCGCACATGACTACAATGGGTATACCTGCAGTACGATCGGAGAGGAGAGGCAATTCAATTCTCGTCTAGGTGGCGGCAAAAGCCGGCAGGAGTATATCCGGATCATGGAAAGTCTGGTGTTGGATAAACCCAAGTTGATCGACCTCGCAGTGCCAGGCAACCAGGTATGTGGTCAATAGGAGAGGTATCATGGATCGTGTTGCTTTGGAGAAGATGTTGGAGCAAGGTCAAGACAATGCTCTGCTGCGTTATACCCTTGGATCTCTCTGTCTTAAAGCCGCCGATTTTGAATCGGCGATTGAACATTTTGAGCAGGCTTTAAAGTTCGATGAAAGCCACTCCGTCAGCTGGAAACTCTATGGTAAGGCGCTGGCACAATTGGAACGCAGTGATGAGGCCAAGGCTGCCTACGTGAAGGGTATCGATGTGGCTGAGTCGAAGGGTGACGTGCAGGCGGCAAAAGAGATGCGAGTCTTCCTCAAACGGCTCGATTGACGAGGGCTGAGTTTGTTACCACTGTGTTAGCCTATAGTGATAAGAAACCCTAAGTCGGCAAATATAAGCTGACAGCCAAACAGGTCAGTACTTTTTGAGAGTCATCAATCATGATCGAGCCAAACAAGATGCAGGTCAAAGAATACCTGCAGACACTGCAGCATACGACCTGCTGTGCACTGGAAGAGGAAGATGGTCGAGAGAAATTTTTACACGACAGCTGGCTACGGGAACCTGGAGATCATCTCGGCGGTGGTGGTGTCAGTGCCGTATTACAGTGTGGCGAGGTGTTTGAACAGGCGGGGGTCAACTTCTCCCATGTGACGGGCAGCGAACTTCTCGGCTCAGCAACTGCTCACCGGCCGGAACTGGCGGGTAGGGCATTTGAGGCCATGGGGCTTTCCTTGGTGATACATCCGCGCAATCCCTATGTACCGACCTCCCATGCCAATGTACGGTTTTTTTTTGCTGAGAAAGAGGGCGAAGCCCCCGTCTGGTGGTTTGGCGGCGGTTTCGATCTCACCCCCTATTATGGATTCGACGAAGATTGCCGCCATTGGCACAAGACCGCCAAAGCTGCCTGTGTTCCTTTCGGTGATGATGTCTATGGGAAATACAAGGCATGGTGCGACGAATATTTCTATCTCAAACACCGGCAGGAACCCCGCGGTATTGGTGGGCTGTTTTTCGATGATCTGAATGAGTGGGGTTTCGAAAAGTCATTCGATTTCATGCAGAGTGTGGGTGACCATTACGTGCCTGCCTATCTCCCGATCGTTAAAAAACGCCGGGAGACAGCCTATGGCGAGCGGGAGCGTAACTTCCAACTCTACCGGCGCGGGCGCTACGTGGAGTTCAACCTGGTCTATGATCGCGGCACACTTTTCGGTTTACAGTCGGGTGGCCGGACTGAATCGATTCTCATGTCGCTGCCGCCGATGGTTCGCTGGCAATACAATTGGCAACCAGAACCCGATAGCGAAGAAGCCAGGCTCTATGAACACTATCTGAAGCCCCGAGCCTGGGTTGATGAGTGAGATGACAACGCCCAAGCCCTTCGCTGAATCCTGCGAGGAGAACAAGGCGCCCATTCTGAAAGTACTGCGGCAGTTGTTTGCCAACACCCGGTCGGTGCTGGAGATCGGTAGCGGTACCGGACAGCATGCGGTTCACTTTGCCGGTGCTATGCCCTATCTGACTTGGCAGACCAGTGATGTTACGGATAACCATCCCGGTATTCAGGCCTGGCTGGATGATGCAAGCCTTCCCAATCTTCGCTATCCGCTGGCACTCGATGTCAGAGGAGAGTGGCCTGATGAAACCTATGAAGGCATCTTCACTGCCAATACGTTGCATATCATGAGTTGGCCTGAGGTCGAGAGATGTTTCGAGGGTATCGGGCAGATACCTTCTTCAGGCGGTTGTTTCGCACTCTACGGCCCATTTAACTATGGCGGACACTACAGCAGTGTGAGCAACCGAAGTTTCGATGCATGGTTGCAGGCCAGAGACCCATTAAGCGGTATTCGTGATTTTGATGCCTTGCAAGTACTGGCTGAGCTGAATGGATTGGTCTTCAGTGAAGATATCGAGATGCCGGCCAATAATCGTATCCTAGTATGGCATAAATTTACTGATAACAGTACCCATAAAGCCTTATAAAAAATAGGGTCTTAGGGAGTTAAGCATCTATTAACAGGTGCTAAGCTTCAGAAATGATTAGTAAAAATAGGTATTACAAGCGTTTCCGAATCACAGAGAAGAAATTTCGGCAAATGACCCGCTATTTTTCCCTCGATTTTTCCGCTTCTGATACTGCCAGATTGACCGGAATTTCTGTCCGATCGATCAACAATATTTTTATCAAACTTCGCATTCGCCTGGCTGAAGAACAAGCGTGTCGCTACCTCGTGAAAGATTTTGGGACATCCGAGTCCCCAAAATCGACTCGCCAACGCGACAGCCGTTATGCCCCAACCGTCCTGCGTCCGCCACGATTCCGTATTGCACATTGCAGCAAAGCTGCTTGTGCACTACTCCATCATGACTCCCGCAAATGACTCTACGGCGTTTCGGATGCGCTCTCTGTATGCCCTACATCGTTCCCTAA
>JAHXHT010000226.1 GCA_025656435.1 Candidatus Thiodiazotropha sp. (ex Gloverina cf. vestifex)
AGTAGTGCACAAGCAGCTCTGCTGCAATGTGCAATACGGAATCGTGGCGGACGCAGGACGGTCGGGGCATAACGGTTGTCGCGTTGGCGAGCCGATTTTGGGGACTCGGATGTCCCAAAATCTTTCACGAGGTAGCGACACGCTTGTCGTCCTGTCGATAGCCCAACATACGTGATGCTGCAGGGTTAACGAATGTTGTATTGCCGTGTATGTCAATTCCATAGATACCTTCAGCCGTAGTATCCAAAAGCAGTTGAAGTTGGTCTTCGGCCTGTTTGCGATTGGCGATAACCCGGCCGACTCTCGTCAGTGTGATAATCAGAAGATAGCCTGCAAGACTGAGTGCGAGAATCACTACAGGCAGACGGAATTTGTCGTGAAGTTGTTCTGCCTGTTTGAGTTGCGTGGATAATGAGGAGATGCGCGCCTGGCTGTCATAAAGAATTCTTGCAGCATTCTCCTGCGTGCGTCGTTGAATCGCATTAATCGTCTTCATCAAGTTATCAATTTGGGATTGAACATGACTCTGAAGTGACTCGGGCGTGGAGATCTGCAACTGGATCAATTGACAGAGCAGCTGTGATTGCTTTTCGAGATTATGTATGGCTGGCCCTAACTCAAGAACCTCGAGGATGTATCCTTCACTATCGGGCTTTTTGTAAGTGGCGACCAGGTCCATGATATCCTGTCCAGGAATATTCGTCGCTATCGCGTCTTTGAATACGCCACCATTTTGCAGTACGGAGAGTCCGTTTTTAATGGTATGAAGGTTTGCGTCAAACCGTCTTTTTACAATGTCGAGTTCTAGCTGGTTATCCAGCGTACTAAGCTTGAAAATGGTTGCCTTTGCTGCAAACAGCCGTTGATAGATTGAGACTCCGATGTCCTGTCGGGCTATTTGGTTGTTCAGCTGGAGCTCGATTTGGCTGCTTTTTTCACGCAGTGTGGTATGTATGACGATAAGCACTGCAACGATAGCAATGATGGACAGAGCAAGCCCTATGATATGTCGCTGGATTGGGTGTTCAGTTAAGTTTGGCATTCCTGGTTTATGCTAATTGACGTTGTAGAGTCCATATTTGTCAAAGATTCTCTGCCCTGCTTCAGAAACGGCGTATTCCATCAGTTTTTTTGCAATGCCGGGGTATTTGGAAGTGGTGAGCAGACCAAGAATGAGCTGTTTTTTTACGGCAAAATTTTCATCAATGGAGATGGCGTCAATATGATCAGCGTTTTCTTTCCAGGTGGAAGTGGCATACCAGTTGATGACCAAATCAGCTTCGTCATTTTTCAATTCCTCAATAAGACGCTTTGAGTCAGTTGTTAATTCTTTTGCGTTTTTCATGACCTCGTTGAAGATCCCTGCCGCCATCAGGATTTTCTTGGTTTCCTTTCCTATGCTTCCACTATCAGGATTGCCGATAACGACATAAAGGTCGGGGTTTTTCAAGGCATCCAGACTATGCTGAATCGACTTTGGGTTACCTTCCCTCACCATCATAGCCGCTTTGTTGTAGCCCACATGAACAGTGTAGGAAACAAGTCCTTCAGCTTGTGACTGCTCTATGTAGGATTCAGATCCTGGTAAATAGAGGTCACCTATCTGATTAAACTTTATCGATTCGAGCAGATTGCCGGAGCCGCCTTTGATAACCGAAATTTTGACATTTTCTCGCTGCTCTATGATTGAGGCGATCTCTGACATGGGCTGAATCATGGTGATGCCACAGTACACAAGAAGTTCTTTCTTGGGTGTGGGTTGATTCGTTTCGATGAGATGATAAAAAAGAAAGTAGGCGGCTATACACAACAGTCCGAAAATGGAGATGGTTGATATAGCTTTCTGGTTCATGGTGGATTTATTTGCAAATGATTCATCTCTCCATAATGAAATGTGTCCGAAGCCTTGGTTTCAAGGCCTCATTTGACCCTGCCCATTCCCTATTTGCAATGCTTTTTGTAAGGTTTTACCGAAGTCAAAAAGATTTGAAATCCACAAGGATTCACCCAACTGCTTTTGTGATGATGTGAGCCGAAGCCTGTCTGGCAAAAGATTGCCATGAAACATGGGAACTAAATGCCTGGGAAGATAGGCGATGACCCGACGTTGGTGAAACCGGAAGATTTTTCTGCTGGAAATAAAAAGGCGGACATAATGTCCGCCTTTTTATTCGACCCACCGAAATGGGTCGATCAAGCTATTACAAAGAAGTAATTACTTGGTAGGAGCTGCAGGTGCCTGAGGAGCAACAGGAGCGCCGTAAGGAGCTGGTGCACCGTAAGGAGCGCCGTAAGGAGCACCATAAGGAGCACCATAAGGAGCACCATAAGGAGCACCATAAGGAGCGCCATAACCGTAGTAAGGACGGTTGTAGTAGTCGTTATTGCCACGGCCATAACCGTTGCCGGCGCCACGGGCGTTACCGCTCATGTTGAATGAGAAGTCACCAGAACCGTCGCCGTTACCGAAGAAGTCATTGCTGTTGTTGTTGCCCCAGCCGTTGTTCCAAGGGTTGCCCCACCATGCGGAAGCGGAAGCAGAAGCGGTGATCAGAGCAGCGGCAGCAGCAATTTTTAGGATCTTGGACATGTTGTATTCCTCAATTAAGTATCAGTTAAAAAAAGTTACAAAGTGATAAACAGCATTACTTTATGGAGCAAAAGAATATTAGTAATTACTAAAATAATCAAAATATAAAAATTAATGGGAAGATAAACTCGATTGATTATTTCTATCTTAGGGGGTGGGAGGTAGCTTATATCAACCCCTGCGGCCATCAATTCTCGGAGTGTTTAGCAGTTTGATGTAGTAAACAACGAAAAGCAGGTAGCAGAATGCCCAGCCTGTTCCAGAGAGCATGATCCAGTAGCTGTAGCTCTCACTATAGATGACAGGGCCGAAAACTCTGGCCAGTACAGTCGAGTTGAGCAGGATAAAGCTGAGCGCTATCAAGCGGGGTGGCGTGATCTCTCTGCCGGTGTGTCCCAGCGAGACCCGAGCCATCATACCGAAGGTCAGGATACCGATAGCGCCACTGGTGAGTGCGTGGGTGGCGAGGTTGTCTGGAAATAGTCCGAACACGACCAGACTTTTAAGCAGATAGCCGACGATCAACCAGATCAGGCCGGTATAGAGCACCCAGAGAATCGGTATCCGCCACACATGGGGATGGTGCCAGTCCCACAAACGCCAGGCTTGTGAAGCTACGATACCGAGAGCTGCCAGCGCCATGAGCCAGGGGATGGGTAGTAAGAGCTCGAATGTGATCCATAGGCCGATAGAGATGAAACCAAGGCGTTCCCGTCTGGTACTGAAGTGTGGCGTAGATCTATTCACGGCCTTCTCGGTGAAAAAGGGCATGACACGCCCACTGACCATTACCATCAACAGTACCACCAGACTGATCATCAGATTGATTCCCTGTCGACCGGTCTGGGTCATACCGAGGCTCTCCAGGTGGACCAGCAAATTGGCTAGCGACATAGCAGCCAGCAGGGGGAGAAAAATCCGGTTGATCCTATTCTCCGCTTCGATCAAGGGCCGGTAGAGCGTCAGTGCCAGCAAAGGCAGAAATGAGAGATCCAGCAGCGCTATGACGCTAGCCGGCATAGACGGTACAAATGGCGCAATACGGGCCAGCAACCAGAGCAAGGCCAGCATGGCCAGCGGGGTATGGGTCAGCGTATCGATACCGGTCCAGTTACGTACTGCCGTCAGTAGGAAGCCGGCAATGATGGCGCTGACGAAGCCGAATAGCATTTCGTGACTATGCCAGCCGATGTTTCCATAGTAATGGACCGGTGTTGCCGTCTGCCAAAGTCCAAGCCAGAGCAGCATTAATATCAGGCCCGAGAGGACGGCCAGGGAAAAAAGGGCCTAAAGCCGAGGGCGAAAGGGACAAAGCCCTTGGGTGGTTGAGAAGAGGCGGGACGTTCGCCTAGGGAAGCTCTGAACGAATCCATCGATTGAGGGATAATGGTGCACATTCTAGGCCAATCATTATATAGACCCCATGAAGCAAAC
>JAHXHT010000227.1 GCA_025656435.1 Candidatus Thiodiazotropha sp. (ex Gloverina cf. vestifex)
GACTCGGATGTCCCAAAATCTTTCACGAGGTAGCGACACGCTTGTCTGAAGCTTAGCACCTGTTAATAGATGCTTAACTTCCTAAGACCCTACTTTTAATTATCAATCCGCTGCCTCTTCCACTATCGGCTGCACGATTGGGAACTTAAATCGGTTGCGTGTAACTGGTCTTGGATGAGTGTTCAAATGAATTTTCAGGATAGCATATCCACTTCGTCCGCTATCTGAATTGATCCTGGCCGGTGAGCATCCATCATGTCACATGCCAGTTATGTGGCCATGATTCATGTTGTATGGGGAGGTGAGGGAGATTTTGATATGTTGAGATAAGTGTGGAGATGTTTTCCGCTTTGGGATTATTATTCGAGAAAATTCGAAACGATTCAGTCTGTTATCGGTGCTTGCCTGGTTGTTAAATGGCGTCCGATTCTTACCGGTAGCGTTCTAGAAGTCGGTCGAGTTGTTCGACCGGGCGGATTGATTTTCAGGGTTGCTGCAAAAATTAAGTGTGAGTTTCCTACGAATTAGCAGGTAGGGATGTCAATAGCTTCAGCACCTGATTTAGGCTCTTCTTCATGCTAGATATTAAACTAGCGAGAACTTTGAAGAAGGTTTGCTGGTATTCAGTGTGTTCGCTCCTGAAAAGATTACCAAAACCCGATGGAAGAACGTACAGATCCTAGAGCGAACCCCAGCTGTTACGTCGGCGTTGAAAACGCAGATGAGGCAGAATCAGCCCGATCAGAATGCCCGCGATTATGACGCCGGCCCCTATCAGGAACCAGTCACGGGTTGCTTCATTGCTGAGGTCCCGGTTTTCCTGCTTGAAGTCTTCCACTTCACGCGTCAGGTCGGCTACCTGCTTGCGCAGTTCGTTACGCTCGTTGGAGATGCGGATAGCATTGGAGGCTGTACGTTGGATGCTTTGTAGCTCCTGCTCCTGCTTGCTCTTGATCTCAGACAAGTTTTTGTGGGTTTGTTTGAGTTTGCGATGATCCTTCTGCAGATTGGCCAGATTGGTACGCAGCTCACCTGGGGCGGCTTTTAGTGCTTCTATCTCCTTTTGCATGCTATCAAGCTGAGTCCGTGCACTGGGTTGGTTCATCAACTGGCGGGTCAGGACATAGCCCTCAGAGGCGCCGATACGAACCTTGCTGTAGCCGTTGGCCGGGTTGGTCGAGATGACATTGACGGTGCTGCCGCTATCGAGCATGCGCATGATTTTGTGTGAGGTGCTTTCACCGCTGCGCATGGTGATCTTGAAGATGTCAGTCACAAAGCGGGTTTCGGCCTGTACCAGTTGAGGTAAGAGCAAAATTACACAGATCAGGAGCAGTGAGTATTTCTTCATTTTGACGATTCGGCTAGATATATCGGGTGGTATTGTACAAGGTACAGCAATCAGATTTACGAAACAGCCCACAATTTTACTGCCTTCACACCCTGCCGAGCAGCAGGAATTCCATCAAGGCCTTCTGAGAATGCAGTCGGTTCTCCGCTTCATCCCAGACCACACTGTCTTGCGAATCCATGACCGAGGCGGTTACCTCTTCACCACGATGGGCCGGCAAACAGTGGAAAAAGAGTGCGTCGTCATTGGCCTGTGCCATCAGTTCATCGTTGACCTGATACCCGGCAAAGGTCTTGCTACGCGCCAACTGTTCTTCCTCCTGCCCCATGCTGGCCCAGACATCGGTGACCACCAGATCTGCATTTACAGCCGCAGTCAACGGATCACGTACGATACCTGCGCTCTCGCCTGCAGGCGCCAGTATGTCAGGGTTGGGGTCGTATCCTTCAGGGCATGCTATATTCAAACGGAAGCCAAATCGCCGGGCAGCATTGATATAGGAGTGGCACATATTGTTTCCGTCACCTATCCAGGTAACAGTCTTACCCTCAATGTTGCCCCGATGTTCAAAATAGGTCTGCATGTCCGCCAGTAGTTGGCAGGGGTGCAGCAGGTCAGTCAGCGCGTTAATGACCGGTACCTGCGAATGGGCAGCGAAAAGCTCGAGCTTGTCGTGCTCGAATGTTCGGATCATGATGATGTCGAGCATCCGCGAGAGCACTTGGGCACTGTCTTCAATGGGCTCTCCACGGCCTAACTGGGTATCTCGTGGTGAGAGAAACAGAGCGTGTCCACCGAGCTGAGACATGCCGACCTCGAAAGAGACGCGGGTGCGGGTGGATGATTTCTCGAACACCATGCCGAGGTTTTTTCCCTTCAGCGGAGTATGGATATCTCCCCTGTGCTGCATACGTTTGAGTTCACTGGCCCGGCGGATGATGCCTTGAAGCTCATCCTTGTTGAGATCGAGTAGTGAAAGAAAATGTCTCGGTTGCTTTGCCATACGCCGCTGCCTTGGAAACAGTGATCTGAATCAGAGAAAATTGCTGATGAGAGCGACGACTTTCTCAATGATTTCGTCGCAGATTTCGTCAGAGATGATGAGTGGTGGCAGTAACCGAATCACACGTTCTGCAGTGACGTTGATCAGCAGGCCATTTTGTAAGGCCTGAGTGACCAATTCGCCACAGGGCCGGTCGAGTTCGATGCCGATCATCAGACCGGCGACCCGGATGGCCGTGACTCCTTCAAGCGTGCTGAGCCTCTCCTCAAAGCCGGCCTGCATGCGAGCGCCCAACTCGGCTGCCCGGTCGCAGAGGTTAGCGGATTCAATGACGTCAAGCACGCTGTGACCCACTCGGCAAGCCAGTGGATTACCACCGAAAGTTGAGCCGTGATTACCTGGTGCGAATACTTCAGCTGCTGCACCCCGTGCCAGGCAGGCGCCGATGGGCATACCGTTGCCGAGTCCTTTCGCCAGCGTCATGACATCGGGTAGGCAGCCGTTGTGTTGATGGGAAAACATTTTGCCGGTCCGGCCCATACCGGTTTGAATCTCATCCAGCATCATCAACCAGTCCTGTTGGTCACAGATCTCTCTGATACGGTTGAGATAATCGTCATCGGGGATGTTGATGCCGCCTTCACCCTGTACCGGTTCCACCAGTACGGCGACAACATTGCCACTTTTTCCGGCAATATCCTCGATGGCCTGGATGTCGTTGTAAGGTACTCTTACAAAGCCCTGAACGAGGGGCTCGAAGCCAGCCTGTACCTTGCGATTGCCTGTGGCGGTGAGCGTCGCCAGGGTGCGGCCGTGGAAGCTCTGCTCCATGACAATGATCATGGGGTTCTTGATGCCTTTGCGATTACCAAAGAGACGAGCGATTTTGATTGCTGCCTCGTTGGCCTCGGCGCCCGAATTGGCGAAGAATACCCTTTCCATGGAGGCTATGGCGCAGAGCCGCTCCCCCAGAGTCTCCTGGTGGGCGATGCGATAGATATTGGATGTATGGAGCAGGCTGCCGGCCTGGTCGCATATGGCGCGCTGAATCTCAGGGTGAGCATGCCCCAGACCACAAACGGCAATACCGGAAATAGCGTCCAGATAGCGTTGTTCCTGGGTATCCCACAGCCACGCTCCCTCACCCCGTGAGAAAGACACAGGTAAGCGATTGTATGTTGTCATCAGCGCGTCGGACATTTACCTATCCCAAAAAACAAAAAAGGCATCCGCTGTATCGGACGCCAATTTACCCTTTTGCTGCTGCAAAAGGCAGGAAATCGACTAGTTTACCCAGCGAGACAGTAATTTTCAAACGCTAGATGCAGTTGGCGATCCGTACCGGCTTAGGCACAATGACAACTTGTCATCTGAGGTCTTTAGTTATGTCAATTGCAGTAACCTTGCATCTTTTAGGCGTAATTATCTGGGTTGGAGACATGTTTTTCGCGCATGTGGTGTTGCGTGGTGTGGTGTACTGAATAAGATGCTTGAACCCCAGGATCGCCTGCCGCTCCTATTGAAGGTTTTTGACGATCGCTGATCGCCATGGAAGGCTGAAAGCCGAGGCGATTAGTCCCCGATAGGCGTAGGCGCGGTTGTATGGCCGTAATTGTGACTGTTA
>JAHXHT010000228.1 GCA_025656435.1 Candidatus Thiodiazotropha sp. (ex Gloverina cf. vestifex)
AACAGTCACAATTACGGCCATACAACCGCGCCTACGCCTATCGGGGACTAATCGCCTCGGCTTTCAGCCTTCCATGGCGATCAGCGAACGTCTGTTATGGCCACGCCCGTCACGCTGCTGCCCAAGAGTGTATTCTGCGCCATCAGATTATTGAGCTGGTGTACGATAAAATCGGAATAGTTGAATGCCCCTCCAGGGGTCTCTACCGATACACCCATCAGTACCCCGCTGCCAAGGGCTGAGCCCTGTACCGTTTCGGTCGAGCCGACCACGGCAGCGCTGACAGGCTTGGCGTTACTGGTGGTGATGCTGACGCCGGCTGCAGGTACAGTGCCTCCACCACCGCCGAGACTGTCGCTACCGCCGCCACCACAAGCAGAGATCATCAAAGTTATCAGAGTAATGGTGAAGAAATTGATAGTGGACTTGAAGACTTTCATGCTTCTAACCCTCCAATGGTAGTCTTAAGATATGCCGTCGCTAAGCCCGTTTAGGCCTACTCAGAGTAAGGGATTATAACAATATCGCATCTCAATTGATGCTGATTGCGTTGCCAGACTCTGACTCCTGTAGAGAGTTTGTTTTGTGTGATGGTTGTTAGATAACTGTCTAGGATATAAGAAAAAATGGTTTCAGTTACGTGTATGGCATTGAACCAAAGGAAACTGGATTGTGATGTATTTCTTTATTTATTGTGATCTTCGTCACATAAATTAATTGCCTCGGACGGGTGTTTATCAATCAGTAACCCTTCCGGTTAGCCTTTGTCCATCTTTCGACAGGCTACTGATCTCGACTTTAGCTATTCGATTTTCCAAGTATGTGTTCGATTCATCGGTCACTGTCACTCGTAGATAGTTGGGTAAGTAGCCTTGCCATCCCTGTTCACCCTTAGCTTCGACTAGCACGGGTAAGAGTCTACCCACGTAGTTTTGCATCACCTCACGTCTCATCTGTTCTCCCAGCGCATGCAGGGTTTCGCTGCGTTGTCGCTTGGTCTCCCGGCTCACAGGGTCGGGCAGGCTGGCTGCCTTGGTGCCTTGTCGGAGTGAGTAGGCGAAGATGTGCAGATGACCGAAGCCGATCTCTTGTACAAAGTCCAAGGTCTGCTGCCACTCGGGCTCGGTCTCTCCGGGAAAGCCGACGATGATATCGGTGGTGACATTGAAGTCGGGTACCTGTGCTCTGGCCTGGCGGATCAGTTCACGGTACTCGTCGGTACGGCAACGTCTCGCCATGCGTCTCAGGACGCTGTCGGCGCCACTCTGCAGGGGTAGGTGGAGATGGGGCATGAAGCGGGGATTCTCGAACAGGGACCAGAAATTCTCAGGCAGATCCCAGGGCTCGATGGAGCCGATTCGCAAACGGGGGATATCGGTCTCTGCCAGTACCTGCCTGATCAGGTTGGAGATGTTGCTGCCGATATCGCTGCCGTAGCCACCAATATGCACACCGGTCAGTACGGCCTCTTGGATGCCTTCTTGCTGTAGATTCCTGATCTCACTGACGATGTCGGCAGCAGGGCGACTACGCTCGTCGCCCCGGGCGAGGGTAACGATACAGAAGGTGCAGCGGTAGCGGCAGCCATCCTGTACCTTGATGAAGGCGCGTTGCCGTCCTTGCTCCAGTAAGCCGGTGGTGTCTGGCTCAATGGCTGACTGGGGCATGATATCCAGATCGAGCTGTTGGCTGACGATATCCACTAAGCGATCCTTGTTCCGGTTGTCGATCACCAGATCGACCCCCTCAGCTTCGGCGGTGGCCGTTGGATCGAGTGAGGCATAGCAGCCGCTGACGACCAGTCGGGCATTGGGATTTTGGCGACTGGCGCGTCCCAGCAGTTTGCGTGATTTACGTACCGCTTCTTCGGTGACGGCACAGGTGTTGATCACCAGCAGATCTGCCGTTTCCACATCTGCGGTCATGCTGTGTCCCTGGGCCTGGAACTCTCGGCTCCAGGTCTCCAGTTCCGCTTCGTTCAGCCGGCAGCCGAGGGTTTTCAGGTGAATACGCATGGTCAGGTTTTACTGTTGTCTGGTTGCTCTTTTGAGACGAGCGGCAAAGGTAAGGATAGTCTTGTCGAGATGCAAGCACAGGCTCGAGTTTTGAGCCTATGGTTAGGGTATAGTTCGGCCTATGGAATGGTTTTCTCAACTTACCTCCGGGGAACAGCTTATCGCGGCGCTTGTCAGCTTTGCCGTGTTACTGCTCGGCTGGGTACTCTTCAAACTCTCCCACCTGTTAGATAGTCAGCAGCAAGCCCGCCAGACACTGGAAGCCAGCCATCAGTCGCTGGAAACCCTGTTGTATGAACAGGAGCGCCGCCTCGGCAAAGAGCAGCACGAACTGCGGGATCTCCTCACGGAACGTATCGCCCGGGGTGCCCTGGCCCAGCAGCGCTTGCTACATGGTATGCAGCAGGCGCTCCTCGAAAGGTCGGACAAGCTCTATCAGGGACTGGAACGGCGCTTTGGTGAGATGCAGCAACATCTCACCGGCGACGCCGGAAAACTGCGCATCGACTTGCTGGAACAGTTTGAATCGCTGAAAAAGGGTGTTACCGAGACGCTTGGTGAAGGCCGGCTCACCCAACAGGAGAAGCTGGGAGAGCTGCGTGAATCACTTAGTCATTCACTGGTGCGCCATCGTGAGGCTTTCGACGAGCGACAACTGGAGGCCATGCGGCAGCAGCACGAGACGCTGCAGAGTGGCATGGCGGAAGTCCGCAAACAGGTGGCCGAGGCCCTGAAACAGCATGCCGATGACTTGGGTAAGCGGGTACAGGGATTGACCGAGAGCACCGATCAGCGTCTCAAGGAGATCAGCGGTCAGGTGGAGAAGCGCCTTAACGAGGGTTTCGAAAAGACCACCGAGACCTTCACCCAGGTACTCACGCATCTAACCCGTATCGACGAGGCGCAGAAGAAGATCACCGAGCTATCCAGCAACGTGGTGAGCCTGCAGGAGGTACTCTCCGACAAGCGTTCCCGGGGCGCCTTCGGTGAGGTGCAACTCTCGGCTCTGGTGCGCAATGTGATGCCGGAATCGGGCTTCGCCCTGCAGCATACCCTGAGCAACAATCGACGTGCCGACTGCGTGCTCTTCCTACCGGACCCCACCGGTAATGTGGTGATCGACGCCAAGTTTCCGCTGGAGTCCTATCAACGTATGTTGGATGACCAGCTTGCCGAATCGGAACGTGCCCAGGCCCAGCGTCAATTCAAGGTGGATATCAAAAAGCATATGGATGATATTGCCTCTCGCTACATCATCCCCGGAGAGACTTCTGACGGTGCGGTGATGTTTATTCCTGCTGAGGCGGTTTTTGCGGAGATCCATGCCCACTTTCCTGACTTGGTGGAAGAGGCGTTTCGCAAACGGGTCTGGTTGGTTTCGCCCACCACGATGATGGCAATCCTGACAACAGCCAGAGCTGTACTCAAGGATGCTGCAACCCGAGAACAGGTGCATATCATTCAGGATCATCTGCGTGCGCTTTCCAAAGATTTCGGTCGATTCAAAAATCGCATGGATAACCTGGCCAAACACATCGGTCAGGCTCATCAGGATGTCAGTGACGTGAACATTTCTGCGCGCAAGATCAGCAGTCGTTTCGACAAGATCGAAAAGGTCGAACTTGAGGAGGAGAAGGGGCCGGATCTTCCTGTTTTCCGCAAGGCATCGCTATCGGATGGAAAGGACGACTAAGACTTTTCGGTTAGCAACTTCATGATTTAGTTTTCCGCTCCGAGATCAATGGGTGTTGATGTCCGCATGGCAGCATCCACCGTAGTTATCACTCATCCTTCTACTTACAAACAGTCGTGAAATTTTTCTGTGAAAAAGTCCACATCTGGACTGGACCTCCGGGTCCGTATTCTCAACCGCTGATCGCCATGGAAGGCTGAAAGCCGAGGCGATTAGTCCCCGATAGGCGTAGGCGCGGTTGTATGGCCGTAATTGCGACCGTT
>JAHXHT010000229.1 GCA_025656435.1 Candidatus Thiodiazotropha sp. (ex Gloverina cf. vestifex)
CCTAACGGTCGCAATTACGGCCATACAACCGCGCCTACGCCTATCGGGGACTAATCGCCTCGGCTTTCAGCCTTCCATGGCGATCAGCGAAAGAATATCGGTTATCGAGTGATTTCCTCTGTACCAAAGAATGAGGCAAACCAGGCCGATAGATGGGAAGCGGCAGTACTCTCAGGATTTACCACAGCAAACGATTTTGCATTTAAAGAGGCACTGTATGGTGGTGAGGAGGTCTTTCGTTACCTCGGTCCCATATTTGTCGATAAGGCCTGCCTCCAATGCCATGGTAGAGAGGGCGTTAAGGTTGGAGATTTAAGGGGCGGGATCAGCGTCGTGGTCAAGAGCCAACCAATCTATGATTCACAGACTGATGCCCGTCAGATGATGATCGTCATGCATCTGGCCGGATTTGTGATTCTCTCTCTTACTGCTATCTTTTTCATGCGCCAACTGCGTGAGCAGCGGCTCCTGCTGACCGAGACCCGGGATGAGTTGATTGAAAAAGAGAAATTCCTCTCAGACGTCACCAATGCCATGGGTGAAGGGTTTCTCGTGCTCGATATGGAGGGAGCGGTGACTTACGCCAATCCGGAAAGTGAGAGACTGCTCGGATGGCGGGCGGAGGAGATGACGGGAGAAAAACTGATTGACCTGGTTTGTCACGAAAAAGGTTTGGATATCAGTCAGCATCCCATCATGCAGACACTACAGGACGGCATTATAAGAAGAGAGAATGATCATATTTTCCTGGATAAGGATGGAGATAAGTTGCCTGTCGCTTTTTCAGTTTCCCCGATGTACGAGGATGAAGATCTGCATGGTGTGGTGATCAATTTCGATGATATCAGTGAGCGGAAAGCGCATGAGATAGAGAAAAGCCTGCTTGAACGCGAGTTGAATCAGACGCACAAAATGGAGGCGGTCGGTCAGCTGGCCGGCGGTATCGCTCATGAGGTCAACACGCCGATACAGTATGTGGGTGACAATCTGCGTTTCCTCAAGGAGGCCTACGGGGATATCCTGGGCCTGCTGAAAGTTTACGGAGAATTGCAGGAGAAGATCACAAACAGTGATGATTTGAAAGAGAATGCCGATGAGGTCAGAGATGCCTTGGAGGAGGCGGATCTGGACTATCTGGATGAGGAGGTTCCCAGGGCACTGGATCAGTCTATCGCCGGGACGGAGCAGGTGGCGCGTATCGTCCTCGCTATGAAGGAGTTTGCCCATCCTGGTACCAAGAGTAGGGCACTGGAGGATATCAACCGGCTTATCAACAGTGCCGTCGCGGTGTGTAAAAACGAATGGAAATATGTGGCAGACACCAGCCTGAAGCTGGAACCTGACCTGCCTCAGGTTGAATGCATGGGAGGAGAGATTTCCCAAGTATTACTCAACCTCATTATCAATGCCGCCCATGCCATAAAACCGGCAGATCTCGAGACCAAAGGATTAATCAGCATCACCAGCGGTCAAGTTGGCGACACTATTGAAATACGCATAAAGGATAATGGTACCGGTATCCCGGCATCGGTTCGTGATTCAGTCTTCAATCCCTTCTTTACTACCAAGGATGTGGGCAAAGGCACTGGGCAGGGGTTGGCCATTGCGCAGGACATTGTGGCGGTCAAGCATCAAGGAGAACTCTTCTTTGAGACCGAGGAAGGGGTCGGTACGACGTTCGTTATTCGATTACCGCTGAATAGTGACGAGTCGCTGCCTGCAGCATAGTTGCCCCGCAAAAAGTGAATGTGGTAGTTCGGGTGTCAAAGCTGGGTGATACGAAAGACCCTGATCTGGCCACCCACGATACCGATTTCTTCTGCTGCCAAAAGCCTTAACAGGACGGCTTGGCTCAGTACCTGACCCTTGGCGATCAAGAGCAAACCACTTTCGGTTGAAACCGGTTGATCTAGGATCAGGCCCGGTTCCAGTTCCGATATTGCCAGGTTCAGTACCTCGAGTTTCTGGTTCTTGGAGCCAATGGCGAGTGTCTCCACCAGTACCGGGTCGTAGAGTTCAGGATTCTCTTTCAGCGCCTCTATGGCTGTGGATTCATCCCTGCCTTGCGTGAGCAACTGATCGTAAGCATTCGCTACCTTGAGAATCTGTCCTCCCAGAGTCGCTTTCTGCACACTGTCGAGCTGACCCTGAAAATCGATACGGCCAATGCTTTCCTGTTGCTTTTCCACCATTGCTGAGACAATTTCGAGTCTGGGGATATGTTTTAAAAGTCTTGCGCCGATAGCAGGGTGGCTTTTGAACAGCTGTTTTTCGCTACTGCTCAATTCATCTCCTGTACCCAGTTTACTGATCAGTTCGTGAGGCAGACTGATGAAGCCGATATGGCAGAGCATGGCGGCCAGATCATAGTGCCAGCCGTCTTCCAGCGAGAGAGATTTTACAATGGTGTGAACATGGCGCTTGATCCGCGTGGATTGACTGAAGGCAGCCGGGTTCACCATGCTGAGAATATCGGCCAGCAGGTCTACCGCTCCTTTCAGTGTCTTATTGAGTAGAATCTTTTCGGTATTGATCAGGCGGTATTGCTGGATGCTGTCAACGATGACCTGGTAGAGCTGTTCTGTCTCCACCGGTTTGTTGAGGAAACGAAAGATATTACCGTCATTCACGGCATCAATAGCGACATCCAGGTTGGCATTGCCTGTGAGCATGATGCGGATGGTATTGGGTGAGATCTCATTTACCTTGGTGAGAAACTCCACCCCGTTCATGTTCGGCATCTGCATATCGGATATGACAACAGCGAAGGGCCCCCCATCGCGTACGGCTTGCACCCCGTCTGCACCGCTGGTGGCGGTTTCCAGATTCAGGCGTTTACGAAACTGTCGTCGAAATGAGTCGAGCAGGTTTCTGTCGTCATCGACCATTAAGATCTTTTCAGGCGGTTTGTCCATCGAGATACTCCGCGGTGATTGCACGCCAACGAGCAAATTCCTCTGCTGACAGCAGGGTCTCAAGATGGTCAGTGTCGTAATGCGACTTACCATCAGCATCACCCATCGCATGTAACAATAGGTTAGCAGCATAGACAACAAGACAACCAGTATGCTGAGAGTCTTGCTGGTCAGGTGTATGATGCAGGGCAACCGCCTCCACTGCAGAAAAAGGTAGACCCCAAAGTCCCATCAGATAGGCACCCAGCGTAGCATGTGAGCACCAGATCGATTCTGATTCTACCAGACTCAGTGGTTCTTCCTGTCGCTTGGACTGGCGAACGATACGACGGTATTCGTTACTATCGCAGGTGGCGAGAACCACTTTCCCTAAATCATGGAGCATGCCGGCGAGCACTGGAATCTCACTCTCCTGGGGGCTTAATCCTGCGGCGTTTGCCAGGCGTTGAGAAAGTGTGGCAACTGCCAGGCTGTGCTGCCAGAGTGCCTCCAGTTCAAACTCCTCTACCAATGCGCTTTCGAGTTGCGCAAAGATGCCTGCAGTCAATGCCAGATTGGTCACCGTTTCCATACCAAGCAATGAGACGGCATGTTCCGGGGAAGCTACATGCTGTGGCAGACCGAAAAAAGCAGAATTGACCATCTGCAGGATCTTCGTCGACATACCGATATCCTAGGCGATGATGTGTCCGATATCTTTAACGGTGGCTGATTTTGACTGGAGTGTGATGATCAGCTGCTGATAGGTTTGCGGCAGGCGGGAAGTGTGTCCAGCATTGTTGACCAATGCTTCCATGGCTGGATTGCCAATGGTCTCTCGCAGCTGGGTGACCCGTTGCAGGATATTGATAAGCTCGGTTTTACTGCAAGGTTTTGCAATGAACTGGTGTGCATATTGAATTGCCTCCTGAGCTGGTGTGCGTAATGCCTGTCCGGAGAAGAGCAGGAGTGTGGTACGGGGGGGTAATCCCCCCATTAATAATGGGACTCAAAAGTAGTCACTGTTAAGCTGTCTGAGCCAGCTTCTGTATCGGGGTGATTCCACCTAA
>JAHXHT010000230.1 GCA_025656435.1 Candidatus Thiodiazotropha sp. (ex Gloverina cf. vestifex)
CCTAACAGTCACAATTACGGCCATACAACCGCGCCTACGCCTATCGGGGACTAATCGCCTCGGCTTTCAGCCTTCCATGGCGATCAGCGTACGTGTTGATGCTGCTGGATCTGGATAAATTCTAGGCAGTGAATGATCTTTGTGGGTTCGAAGGTGGTGATAATCTACTGCGTTCACTGAGCAGTATACTCATCAGCTATCTCCCAGATCAGGGCGTTGTGGCGCGTATCGGCGATGATGAATTTGTACTTTTGATCGAAGGACAGAATCTTGAGCAGGTCTACCAGACGGCGGAGACTCTGCGGCAGGCGATTGAAGAGTATCAGTATGAGTGGGAGGATAGGTTGATTCCCGTTTCTGCCAGCATCGGTTTGGTGCATGTAGAAACAGACGAGCATTCACCCAGTGAGCTGCTGCAGGCCGCCCTTGCCGCTTGCAACATGGCTAAAAAGGGTGGCAGGAACTGCACCCGAATCTACCTTGCTGATGACTCTGCCTACCAGGAGCAGAAGGAAATGGTTCAGTCTCTGCCTGGTATCAAGGAGGCTTTGGCAAAGGATCGCATGGTGCTCTTTGCACAACCTATCGTGCCATTGAATCCTGATCTGGGTTTGGTCCCCCACTATGAGATCCTGCTACGTATTCGCAATGATGCTGGCGAGCTGGAGAGTCCGGTATCATTTATTCGGGCAGCAGAGCATTACGATATGATGCGTGCTGTGGACCGCTGGGTGGTTTCGGCCTTCTTTCGCGCCATTGCACCCTACACAAATAGCCTCGACAACAACGCAAGCTTTTCAATCAATCTCTCGGGTAAGTCGACGGGTGACGATGAATTCAAACTTTTTCTGAAGCAGACAATAGACGAATCAGGCGTCGATTCGGGATATCTGGGATTTGAAATCACCGAGACCGCATTGGTGGGCGATATCAGTGATACTGCTGCATTTATCGAAGAAATCAGACAGATGGGTTGTTCTTTCTCTCTGGATGATTTCGGTTCCGGATATGCCTCATTCTCCTATCTGAAGGACTTCCCCGTAGATTATGTCAAAATAGACGGCATATTCGTGAAGGAGATACTCAACAAGCCAGCCGACTATGCCATGGTCAATTCGATCACTGAGATCGCTCACTTCATGGACAAGCAGGTTATTGCAGAATTCGTCTCCGATGCGGAAACAGCAGAGGCGTTAGGAGCCATCGGTGTCGACTATGGGCAGGGATATCATTTTGCCAAACCGCGGCTGTTGAGTGATATCCTCGATGAAATTACATCACCTCAAGCCACGATGCCGGTCAGCGAACAAGCCTAATCCCCCATTTCAGGATCGACGAGGTCCTATTGGCATGCGCTTTATGCGAAAGAGGGGCAATATAGGCTACAATCCAGGCTGAAAATAATTCCCACACTATTGGAGCCAAGGCTTGACCCTTTATGCCGCCGACAAACTGATTGCCCAGGCCCGCATTTTGGCTGCGGAATACCGCAGAACCATGGGTAAACCTCTGCCGGGCATCAGTAATGAAATTGCCGAGCATGATGCGGTAAAGCTGCTTGAGTTGGCTCCCAGACCTGAAGGTGAAGGCGGCTATGATGCCATCGATCCGGCCCGTGGTGATAAGCGTATTCAGATCAAATCACGTACCATCTTCGATGAGAGTAAATCAGGTCAGCGCCTCGGCCAGCTCAAGATGGACAAAGACTGGGACAGTGTGTTGCTGGTGCTGATGGATGAGAATTATGAACCCTACGAGATCTATGAGGCCGAGCGGGACGATATTCTAGAATTTATGGATAAATCGAGCAGCAGCCGCGCCAAGCGAGGTGCCATGTCGGTCTCCCGTTTCAAGATTATCGGTCGTCTGGCTTGGACCCGTGAAAATGGCCTGGAACCTGAAGTCTGGGACAACCAGGCAGGTTGATTCTCACACGATGTTTCAATGACTGACTACGCCGAGATTTTCGGGCCTGATGGGTGGCTGGCGAGCCGCATCGAGGGTTTTTCGCACCGCCCACAGCAACAGGAAATGGCCACTGCCATTGGCCGCACAATGGCGCAGGGTGGGGTGCTGGTCTGCGAGGCGGGTACCGGTACCGGCAAGACCTTCGCCTACCTGGTGCCTGCGTTGATGTCGGGTCTCAAGGTGGTTATCTCCACCGGCACCAAGAATCTGCAGGACCAGCTCTACCATCGTGATCTGCCTATGGTACGACAATCCCTCGCCAGTCCGCTCTCTGCTGCCTTGTTGAAAGGGCGAGCCAATTACCTCTGTATTCATCGTCTCGACAATACGCTGGTGGAGGAGATCCGCCTGACCCGTGAACAGTTGGATCAACTGAAACGTATCCGCGAATGGTCTTCGGAGACACGTAGCGGCGACATCGCAGAGATGTCTGCGATACCTGAAGACGCCACAATATGGCCTGTCGTCACTTCAAATACCGACAACTGTCTGGGACAGGAGTGTCCCTCCTACAGCAAATGCCATCTGGTTGAGGCACGCAAGCGTGCACAGGAGGCTGATGTGGTGGTGATCAATCACCATCTGCTCTGTGCCGATTTGGCGCTCAAGGAGGAAGGATTTGGTGAGCTGTTACCGAGCGCCGACTGTTTTATTCTCGATGAGGCCCACCAACTGCCCGACGTGGCAAGTAACTTCTTCGGATCGACCCTCAGTGATCGTCAGTTGCAGGAACTGGCACGGGATACTGTCACCGAATACCACAAAGAGGCGAAGGATACACCGGTTCTCATTGAACGCGCAGATGCATTGAAAAAGTGCGCCGGCGACATGCGTCTGGCTTTTGGACTTGAAGTACGGCGGGGCACCTGGTCAGAGCTGGCTGACAATCCATCAGTTGCGCAGCAGCTGGAAAGGCTTAAGAAGAGTCTCGAGGCACTTGCTGAGGCGTTGCGCGCCGTCGAGGGTCGTGGCAAGGGGCTCGATAGCTGCAAGGAGCGATGCGAGTTACTCCTGTCGCGCCTGCAGGCCCAGGAGGATGATGCGGAAGAGAGTGCTTCGATACGCTGGTATGAGACCACACGGCAGGGTTTTCGACTCAACCGGACACCGCTGGAGATCTCGGGGATTTTTCGTGACGTAATGCAGCAGCATCCGGCTGCCTGGATTTTTACGTCTGCAACCCTGGCGGTGGGCGGCAGTTTTGATCACTTTTCACGCCAGATTGGCTTGGAAACGGCGGAGACACACTGCTGGGACAGCCCCTTTGATTATCCCCGTCAGGCACTATGGTATGTACCCAAAGGCCTGCCGAATCCTGGTAGTTCGGATTTTAACCGCGCGGTTTCCGATCTCTCTATTCCGATACTCCAAGCAAGCCAGGGGCGTGCTTTTCTACTTTATACCAGCCACCGGGCATTGCAGGATGCGGCCGAATATCTCGCAGACAAGCTCGAGTTTCCCATGCTGGTGCAGGGTACTGCACCCCGAACCGAGCTGGTTGAACGTTTTCGGAAATTGGGCAATGCGGTGTTGCTGGGTACCTCCAGCTTCTGGGAAGGTGTGGATGTACGGGGTGAGGCGCTTTCCTGCGTGATCATCGATAAGCTTCCGTTCGCCTCGCCCGGCGACCCAGTGCTGCAGGCACGCATTGATGCACTGCGCAAACAGGGGGGGAATCCTTTCATGCAGTTCCAGGTGCCGCAGGCGGCCATAGCCCTCAAACAGGGCGCCGGGCGTCTGATTCGTGATGAACAGGATACCGGAGCCCTGGTGGTGTGTGACCCACGGTTGATCAACAAACCCTATGGCAAGATTTTCATCCGCAGTCTGCCTCCCATGACCAAGACTCAGGATGCTGATGCGATCAGCCGGTTTTTTTCACATGTCGCCTCACAGGTGTAGTTCACTAGGGAAGCTCTGAACGAATCGTTTGTCAGCGAACGTTTCCTCTCGCTTGCTTCAAAACTGCCATGAGCGAAGAAAAACAGTGCAT
>JAHXHT010000231.1 GCA_025656435.1 Candidatus Thiodiazotropha sp. (ex Gloverina cf. vestifex)
TTGTTTGCTTCATGGGGTCTATATAATGATTGGCCTAGAATGTGCACCATTATCCCTCAATCGATGGATTCGTTCAGAGCTTCCTTAGGGAGGAGCTGAGCAAAGGAGTGCGAAAAATGGCCTGTATCCGTTGTCCGGAGTGAATTGTCTGATTGGGCCAGGAGATAGCGGAAAATTATCGATTCTTGATGCAATCGATCTTTATCTTGGAGCAAGGCGTAATGTGCAGTTTACTGATGAGGATCAAGTTCGTTATCCAGGTTCAGCGATTCGTCACTGCCCATCCAGTCGTACATAATTAATTCAATCTTGGAAGGCACTTGGTGTCAGCTATTTATTACCGCAATCTCAGGGTTGGTGGGTTCGCAGAGTGGAGTAGGCTGTAGCGTGAATATGCTCCGTTGGATTTTACGCGCCTCTGGGATTTAGATTGTCAGTGCCGTTTCAGCTAGTTCATCTTTTAACTGGCACAAACAACTTGTCCATTTCGAATATTAAAGTGTTGTGCGCTTGTGATGTGCACGGCGTCGCAACCATTTTTCAGTGCCCACCACGGTATAGATCGTGAGGCCACCACCCAGTATCAAACCCCATTCTACGAGACCAATCGGAGCGGTCCCGAAAAGTAGATTCATAAATGGGGCGTAGGTTATGAGTAACTGCAACCCAGACATGACCGTTACGCCCAGGATCAGCCAACGGTTAGAGAATACGCCCAGCTGAAACATGGTGTAACGCAGTGAGCGGCAGTTGAGCAGATAGAAAAGCTCGCCGAAAACAAACATGTTTACCGCCACGGTTCTGGCGATTTCGAGGCTCTGCCCCTGACTCAGCACCCATTCAAAGAGGCCAAAAGCACCGGCGACAAGCATCAAACTCACCACCCCGATCCGTATGGCCAGTTCACGGGTAATCACAGGTGTTTCCGGACGGCGGGGTGGTCGCGTCATGATGCCCGGCTCCTTACTTTCGAAGGCGAGCATCAGACCCAGCAGTACGGCCGTCGTCATATTTATCCATAGAATCTGTACTGGTGTGATGGGCAAGGCAACACCGAGGAAAACCGCAAGCAGGATCACCAGACCTTCTCCCACATTGGTCGGTAGTGTCCAGGTGATGAATTTGACCAGATTATCAAATACTGCGCGTCCTTCCTCGACAGCCGCTTCGATTGTCGAGAAGTTATCGTCGGTTAGTACCATGTCGGCCGCTTCCTTGGCGACCTCAGTGCCGCCTACACCCATAGCAACACCAATATCGGCTTGCTTGAGTGCTGGCGCGTCGTTGACACCATCCCCTGTCATTGCCACGACTTGCCCCTGGGCCTGGAGCGCCTCGACCAGACGTAGTTTCTGTTCGGGGGTAACACGGGCGAATACTGCGATCTTTCCAGCGACATCCACCAGTTTCTGATCGGATAGTTCGGACAGATTGTGGCCGCTGATAGCAAAGTTATCCAAATTGTTCTTTGTGGTGCCATCCAGGCCGATCTGGTGAGCGATGGAAGCAGCTGTTACCACATGATCGCCGGTGATCATCTTTACCCGCACCCCTGCCTGCTGACAGGCATGTACGGAGGTTTTCGCTTCCTGTCTGGGGGGATCCATCATCGCCTGCAGGCCCAGGAAGGTCAGGCCCTCTTTCACGTCAGCGTGACTGACTGTTGAGGTTGGCGCACTTGGAATCTTTCTGGCAAAGGCCAGCACGCGAAGACCGCGTACAGCCATTTCCTGTACTTGTTGATCGATCAGATTTGCATTGAGCGGGATGCGATCTCCATTAGCATCCAATGCATCCTGACAACGCGAGACGATGCTCTCCACGGAGCCTTTCAGGTAGATAATGCCGTGGGTTTCTGCGGCCGTCTGGTGCAGGGTCGCCATGTAGTGATGTTCTGATTCGAAGGGCAGGGTATCGACACGGGGATATTCCTGTTCGGAGGATTCCACCGTAAGACCTGCTTTCAGTGCCGCGGAAACCAGGGCGGCCTCTGTCGGGTCTCCCTCGATTCCCCATTGATCCTCGATATGAATCAGACGGGATTCGTTGCACAACAGACCGGCGAGCAGGCATTCAATCAGCATGCCATGCGCTTCGGCGTCGATGACGGAATCCCCGAGGGAAATGTTGCCTTCCGGCACGTAGCCGGCACCGGCGAACTCATAGCATCCGCCACTGGCGCAAACTTCCTTAACGGTCATCTGATTCTGCGTCAGGGTACCGGTTTTATCGGAACAGATGACCGTGGTGCTGCCCAGTGTTTCTACCGCCGGCATGCGGCGGATGATGGCATTGCGCCTGGCCATCTTGCCGACGCCGATGGCTAGCATAATGGTCATGGCAGCGGGCAGTCCTTCCGGTATTGCGCCCACGGCCAGCGCGACTGCGGCCATGAAGGTTTCCAGTAATGAACCACCATGCAGCCACCCGGCCAGAATGGTCAATCCGGCCAGGACCAGGATGATCCATAACAGAACTCCGCTGAATTGGGTGATTTTACGCGTGAGCGGTGTGGCAAGTATCTCAGCGCTGGAAATAAGCGCATTGATATGACCGATCTCAGTTAAATCGCCGGTAGCAACCACCAGCCCGGCGCCTGTGCCGTGGGTCACCAGGGTAGATGAATAAGCCATATTGCGACGATCGGCTAGCACGGTTTCCTGGACCAATGGATCGGGCCGCTTCTGTACAGGCACGGATTCTCCCGTCAGGGTGGATTCATCGATTTGCAACTCCCGTGAACGCAACAAGCGCAGGTCGGCAGGCACCTTGTCCCCCGATTGCAGCAGCACCAAGTCGCCTGGCACGACATCGGCAGAGGGAATAACGGTTTTCTTACCCGCCCTGACTACGGTGGCTGAGCCCTCCATGGATTTTGCCAAGGCTTCGATGGCCTTCAACGCCTTGGATTCCTGGATAAATCCAACGATGGCGTTGACCAGAACTACCCCAAAAATGACACCGCTATCGACCCACTCCTGTAAGAGAAAAGTAATCAGTGCTGCGGCGAGCAGGATATAGATCAGTGGTTGATGAAATTGCAGAAAGAAAAGTTCCAGTGGACCTTTGCCCTTTTGTGGAGTAAGACGGTTTTGCCCGAAATGGGCATGACGATGCTCCAGCTCAAAGATATCGAGCCCTTTCGTCGCGCTGGACTCCAGAAGCTCCTCGACTTCATCTGTTGGCAAATGATGCCAGTGTCTGGAAAGCAATGTATCCACAACCAGTCTCCTGCTGACAATAGTATGATCAGCCCTTTTTTATCATCGTTATCTTACCTGCATCGTGTGGGTCTACACGGGTAATCTAGTCGCAGCCAGCCATAGCCACAGCAGCTATGACCTCACGAGAGATTTTCAGCTCCACAGATATGGCTAAATATCTGTCTGACCACCCGAAATGATGTTTTATTGCGCGGTGAAATTTAATGTTTGAAGATCTGTTTAAGCACTGACGCAACAATATACTAAGGAAAAAATATACTAACTATTAGAAGGATACAATTACTTTTATTGCTCTATAACAATGTAAAAATTGGCAGTGTTCCAAATACCCAACCATCTGGCTCATTGGGGAAACGTGGAAGATTCACACTTGGGAGAGGTCCAGCCCGAACCCCTTCCTTGGGCGGTGATTCAAGAGGATGTCCTGTTGTGCGATTGTTTTTCCAGCCAATTGGTCCATTTTTGTCAATCCCTACACTGGCCAGTCTCCTCGTATTACGTTGGCCTGGAATGTGACATTGACCGCAGTGGGTGGGCATGCCGGCGATCGCTGGGCAGCAGCGACATCGAGTAATTGAGCGCGATTATTGCTGTCTGTACACACGTTGGATATCTTTATTTTGCCAAGGATTTTCCAGCCTATGGTAATCCCCCCAAAAAATAACGGGGTTCAAAAGTAGAATTTTCCATTTATTATTACGAAAATGAGAATCTACAATGAAGAAGTCCCG